>CAJXRC010000001.1 GCA_913058405.1 uncultured Colwellia sp.
TACGAGATCTAGTACGGTCTCGTGGGCTCGGAGATGTGTATAAGAGACAGTTTTAGCACTGCCCGTTCATTATCATTTTCTTTAGCTGCTTTGAGCACACTTTGTTCCATGAGTGTTTATAGTGAACAAACGGATAAAGAGCGTATCAAAAGTTTAGAACAACGCCTGTTAGAACTTGAGCAACAAGTACAAAAGAAAAACGATCACAGTTCAACTGCAGTTCGAGACGCACAAAACCAATCAACTCATAGTAAAAAAATCGTCGCGATACCTAAAACCACTCAGCGACCAAGCCATGATTTTGAAGCCCCTGATAAAAGCATTGTACTGAGTAACAGTGATACCACCTTGCAGATTGGTGGACAGATTTGGTTAGATGCTATTTATAATAGTGGTGAAATGACCAACCGGGCAGGTTTTCAAACATCCTCTATTGCTTATGAAAGCAATACAACGAGAGACAACACCTTGCTCAGTGTAGGTCAGTCTAACTTATCCTTTAAAAGTTACACCCCAACTCAGTATGGCGCAATGATCACTCGCTTTGAGTTTGATATGTTTGATGATCAAGGTAATGCTGATTTTAACCTGACCCATTTATGGGGCGAAATAGGTGACTTTGGTGCAGGTCAGACCTTTAGCGGTTTTATGGATATAGATTCCTTTCCCAATATTTTAGATTTCTGGGGACCCAACTCTATGGTATTTACCCGCCAACCCCAAGTACGCTATAGCACAGCAGTGAATGGCAATGGTCGCATAATGTTCACCATAGAAAAATCTTCCAGTGATTTTGCTGTGCCAAAGTCATCAACAAAAGCTGAATATGATGATATTAATGAGTTACCTGATTTAACAGTATCCTATTTACACAATGGCGATTTTGGTTACATAAAGTCAGCGATGGTATTTAGACAACTTGGCTATGAAACATTATCAACTAAAGACACTACATTAGGCTGGGGCTTGAATGTTTCAGGTGCGATAACCGTAACACCAGATGACACGATAAAGTTTCAACTGACCTATGGTGAAGGTATAGGGCGTTATGTTAATGATACCTGTTGTAGTTATTACAGTGATGAAACGGGTGGCGTTGATGCGGGTTTAGACGGCAATGGCCGTTTGAAGGCAATTCCGATGACTGGCGGTTTTGCCTACTATAATAAGCAGTGGAATAAAAAATGGAGCAGCGCTGTTGGCTATAGTTATTTAACTATTGATAACCTAGTCACTCAAAAAGACAAATCTATAAATAATAGTGCTTATTCAACGGCAAACCTTATTTGGTATCCAGCTACTCAAATAAAAGCTGGCGTTGAATTACAATATGGTGATGTGCAAAGTAAATCCAATCTTGAAGCGGATAACTTTAGAGTCCAAGCCTCAGTCGGTTTTAAATATTAACAAGGAATTTATTTAATGAAGTTAACTAACTACTTAGTAATTTTTGTTCAACTGCTGGTATTAACCTGTGCCAGCCCAGTCATAGCAAAGTCGCCACAACAACCCGTTATACAAAGTATATTGAATGATGCCTATCATAAGTTCAAAAATGAAAATTCAGGAAAAAATGCTGATTATATTCCTGCTTTAGCCAAAGTAGATTCAGCTTATTTTGGCTTAGCGGTAGTCACTCCTCACGGTAAAATTTATACCAAAGGCGACGTAAGTCAGTCCTTTTCAATTCAGTCTATTTCTAAAGTATTCACCTTGGCATTGGCAATGGAACAAAAAGGTCCACAAGTAATTGTTGATAAAATAGGTGTAAATGCCACAGGTTTAGCGTTCAATTCAGTGACCGCTATAGAGCTAAATAAAGCACGTAGCGTGAACCCTTTAGTTAATGCCGGTGCAATAGCCACTGTTAGCTTACTTGAAGGTAAAGACGAAAAAGCTAAATGGTCGGCTCTTTCCACTTGGTATGATAAGTTTGCCAACCGCAAGTTAAGTGTTTTAGAAGATGTTTATAAATCTGAATCTGATACCAATGGTCATAACCGCGCAATTGCTGAGTTATTGACATCTTATGATCGTTTTTATGGTGATGTCGATCTCAACCTTGCGGTATATACTCGTCAATGTTCAGTCGCCGTTACGACCAAAGACCTTGCTGTGATGGCTTCGGTATTCGCCAATAACGGTGTTCATCCATTAACAGACAAACGTTTGATGAGTAGTGAAAATGTCTCACGGGTGTTGGCAGTAATGACAACTGCAGGGCTTTATGAGAATAGCGGTCAATGGGCTTATCAGGTTGGTTTACCGGCAAAAAGTGGTGTCGGTGGCGGTATTATCGCAGTATCACCAGGAAAGTTTGCAGTCGCCGTATTTTCGCCCAAACTTGATGCCGCAGGTAATAGTATACGTGCACAAAAAGCCATTGATTTTATTGCTGAGAGCTTACACGCTAATATTTTCTAATACGTTTGTCTCAATGTCGATATCGGACTTTACGGCATTAGTTACCGCACTCCTTGAGACAAGTTGTGCGGTCTACGCCAAAACTAGCTAGGTAAACTTTTTAAAAAGTCATTTGTCACAATAGAAAAACCACAAGATTTCATCCACGCAATGGCGTCCAACTCTTCAACAAACACTCTTCGTTCATAATCCCCCTCACTCTGTGGGACAATATTTTCAAGTTGCATGCTTTTCCAAGCTGATGGCGAATAAATATGACAATCTTTAATACAGCCGTTATTTTTAAATTGCTGACAGTGCTCAATTAAATGCGATTCCATTTCAGGAACACCTAACTCCCACTCATCAAAATAGGAAAAAATGGCCCAATGAGTTCCATTTAGATGCGCTGTTTTATCTCGAAACTCTTTACTATATTGAATAGCCGCTTCTTCATTCCAGCAACCACTGAACCACTGCAACACATAATTTCTTTGTACTAATATTCACCAATCGCCATGTACTGCAAACATATAAATTTACCTATAAAGCATACTGCTATTGCACTGTAGCTACTATTAGAAGGACTTTATGACTTGAAGTAAAGTAATGATTTACGATTAATGCATCTTACAAAAACCCTAGACAAATGATATCAATACCCATATTTTATTTAAGGATTTAAACAAGTTATGCCACAGTATCTTTATTTACATAGCTTGATCTACATCATAACGGCTTTAATGCGAAAGCGTAAACTGTGACATATTGTCGCAGTTGGTTGTTTTTATACCATACTGTATGAACACAACACCTTGGCGATGTCATGTTAGTAAATAAATTTTTTAACGTCTTTATGCGTTTTCCCCAACAAACTGTCTCTACATTGAGAACAGCGCTTACCCAAGTGTTGGTTCTATTTCTATGTGTCATCATGCCTGCGCAAGCTCTTTTTGTTAGCCCTCCTAAAGATCCTATGCCGCTAATTAAAGAAATTTTTGCGGAACAAACGAAAATTAGTGACAAGCAAGCCACTAAAGAAGGAGGTCCCTTAGTTTGGACCGTATACAAACAAGGAGCAGAAGGCGAAGAAGTTTTAGGTTACGCCTTTGAAACTAATGACATAGCTAAAATCCCTGCCTATTCAGGCGAACCAGTAAACATGCTAGTGGCTATTGATCCTAAAGGCGTTTATTTAGGTGCTAAAGTATTAGAGCATCATGAGCCAATCATATTAGCCGGCATACCCGAAAGTAAATTACACAATTTTACCAAGCAATATGACGGTTTGCATGTCAGCGATCGCTTAAAAGTTGGCGGGAATAAAACCGACAACGTTATTCACATTGATGGCCTTTCTGGCGCAACGGTTACCGTAATGGTAATGAATGTTGGTATCGTAAAATCAGCAACATTGGTTGCTCGTGCACTAGGTATTATCAGTGCTAGCCAAGAAGTAATTCAGCCGATGGGTACCATTTACCCTGACGTTTTTGCCAAATCAGATTGGACTACCCTCACAGGCGATGGTTCTATCCGTAAGTTATATCTAAACAGAAAAACGGTTGATGAAGCATTTGTTGGTACTGAAGCTGAGCATGTTGAGGAAGCAAGTAGCGAACAAAAACAAGATATGTTTGCCGAGGTTTATTTTGCACAGTTAGACATTCCGACGGTTGGTCGTAACTTAGTCGGCGATAGTGAATATGACTATATTATGTCGTCACTAAAACCTGGAGAACATGCACTTATTTTAATGGGCACAGGTTACTCATTTAAAGGTTCAGGTTATGTTCGTGGTGCTATTTTTGATCGTCTTCAAATACTACAAAATGGTGATGCATTTGCTTTTAGAGATTTAGATCATAGTCGCGTACCCGATATTTATATTGAAGGGGCACCACAATTCAATGAACGTTCAATATTTATTATCCGTGAACACCACAAATTTAATCCCGCATCTGATTGGCAGTTAGAGTTACTCGTTCGTCGTCAAACAGGTCCTCTAGAAAGCATATTCACAAGTTTTAAAGCTGATTATCATACCTTAGACAAATATTTAGATCGCCCTGCTGTCATCATGCCTGAGCCCGAGTTAACGCTAGCGCAGCAAGTATGGAAAGAAAAAGAAGCTGAAGTGATTGTACTTATTATCTTGCTTATTATTGTTGTGATGAGTTTGTTCTTCCAAGACATCCTTGTTCGTCATCCAACATTTATGCATAACTTCCGTCACTTATTCCTAATTGTTACTGTGGTATTTATTGGTTGGTCTTGGGGCGGACAGCTCTCTGTAGTAAATGTATTTACTTTCTTACAAGCCTTTATGACTGATTTTTCTTGGGACTTGTTCTTACTTGACCCAGTAATTTTCATTCTGTGGGGTGCTGCAGCGGTTACCATGATTTTATGGGGTCGTGCGGTATATTGTGGTTGGTTATGTCCATTTGGCGCATTGCAAGAATTGATGAATATTTTTGCTCGCCACATAAAAATCCCACAATTCGAATTACCTTGGGCCGTTCATGAACGTTTATGGGCAATCAAATATCTAATTTTATTAGCACTGTTTGGTTTGTCGATGGAGTCTCTATCACTGGCAGAGCAATTTGCTGAAGTAGAACCATTTAAAACAACTTTCTTATTGAAATTTGATCGTGAATGGCCGTTTGTATTATATGCATCTATCCTACTCATTATTAATATTTTTAACCGCAAGTTCTTCTGTCGTTACTTGTGCCCATTAGGTGCAGCGCTATCAACCAGTAATAGCATTCGTTTATTCAGCTGGTTACGTCGTCGTCCTGAATGTGGTCAGCCTTGTAAAACATGTGCTAAAGAATGTGAGATTCAAGCAATAGATCCAGATGGTGTTATCAATATGCGTGAGTGCCATTACTGTCTTGATTGCCAAGTGACCTATTTTAATGATGAAAAATGTCCACCATTGAAAAAAATAGCAAGAAAAAAAGCAAAGTTTAAAGAAACAGAAATAGAAATAACCGAAGTAGCTTAATTGGATCAAGCGAGCTAAATAACAAATTTAATTACATTTTAAGTAAAGTGGAGAATACCAATGAGTAAAGAAGAGTTAAATTTAACGAATGACTCCAATGAAGTTACATTGGAAAGCGAAGAACGTCGTAAGTTTTTTGGTAAAAGTGCCCTAATCGGTGCAGGTGTTGTAGCAGCGCCAATGACAGCCGCTATGTTTGCCTCTACTGCGCAAGCACAAAGAAAAGAATTGGCAATGAGCCCAGTGGTTCATCCTGGTGAATTAGATGAATATTATGGCTTCTGGTCAGGTGGTCATTCTGGTGAAGTACGTATTATGGGTATCCCATCAATGCGTGAGTTAATGCGTATTCCAGTATTTAATACTGACTCAGCAACAGGCTGGGGCTTAACTGAAGAATCTAAACGTGTTAAAGGCGACAGTGCTGATATCATGATGGGTGACTCGCATCATCCTCATATGAGTATGACCGACGGTAGTTACAACGGTAAATATGTTTTCATTAACGATAAAGCTAACTCTCGTGTAGCACGTATTCGTTGTGACATCATGAAGTGTGACAAAATGCTTACCGTTCCTAACGTACAAGCAGTTCACGGTTTACGTGTACAAAAAGCACCATATACTAAATATGTTGTTTGTAATGGTGAATTTGAAATTCCAATGAATAACGATGGTAAAGACGGCATGAGAGATGTCAGCACTTACCGTTCGTTATACAACGTCATTGACGCAGAAACTATGGAAATGGCTTTCCAAGTAATGGTTGACGGTAACTTAGATAATACTGATGCCGATTTTGATGGTAAATACTTCGCATCTACTTGTTACAACTCTGAAATGGGTATGAACTTAGGCGAAATGATTTCTGCTGAGCGTGACCATGTTGTTGTATTCAGCTTAGCGGCTTGTGAAGCAGCACTTAAAGCTGGTAAATTCAAAACTTATAACGGTAATGATGTACCAGTACTAGATGGTCGTAAAGGTTCAGAATTAACACGTTATATTCCAGTTCCAAAATCACCGCATGGTTTGAATACTTCGCCAGAAGGTAAATACTTCATGGCAAATGGTAAATTATCACCAACAGTAACAGTAATTTCTATTGCTAAGTTAGATGATTTATTTGCAAACAAAATTAAGCCTCGTGACACTGTAGTAGCTGAGCCAGAACTAGGTTTAGGTCCTTTACATACAGCGTTTGATGGCCGCGGTAACGCTTACACTACATTATTCCTAGATAGCCAAATTGCTAAATGGAATGTTGAAGATGCAATTAAAGCGTACAATGGCGAAAAAGTTAACTACTTACGTCAAAAACTTGATGTGCATTATCAACCAGGCCATAACCATACAACACAAGGTGAATCACGTGATGCTGATGGTAAATGGTTAGTTGTTCTATGTAAGTTCTCTAAAGATAGATTCTTACCTACTGGACCTCTTAAACCAGAAAATGATCAATTAATTGATATTTCTGGTGATGAAATGAAGATCGTTCATGATGGTCCAACATTTGCTGAACCGCATGACTGTATCATGGTACACCGTAGTAAAATTAAGCCTAAGAAAGTTTATACTCGTGATGAACCAACGTTTGCAGAAACATTAGCAATTGCGAAGCGTGACGGTGTTGATCCAATGAGTGACAATAAAGTTATTCGCGATGGCAAAAAAGTACGTGTATATATGACTTCTGTTGCACCAACTTACGGTATGAGTGAATTTACTGTAAAACTAGGTGATGAAGTAACGGTAATCATAACTAACCTTGACCAAGTAGAAGATGTTACTCATGGTTTCTGTATGACTAACCACGGCGTACAAATGGAAATTGGTCCTCAACAGACTTCTTCTATTACCTTCACTGCCAACAAACCTGGCGTACAGTGGTATTACTGTAACTGGTTCTGTCATGCACTACACATGGAAATGCGTGGCCGTATGTTCGTTGAAGCTTAATAAAAGCTTTAGGCGTGATGTTACCGAACAGGTTCTGTCACGCAGTTAATATACTACAAGCATGCAAATGTTTAGCCGTATGTTCGTTGAAGCTTAAGCTTTAATTTAACAAACAGTTAATTACAGATTGAAAAGCCTGACACTGCAAAGTCTCAGGCTTTTTTGTGATCTTAAGAACAGAAAATCATACAGTCAACTCGTTATATTGAAGTCGGTTCAAAACGCGGGATAAACCTTTCCCATCTCACCAGTTCACGTTATAAATGTTATTAAAATGCGAAATGTCGTGCCTAAAAACCATAAAAACAGCTAGCCACGATATTGCAAGGTATTTTATAGTTTTATTCTCTATACGAGCCTATAAATGAACCTTATTTAATCGAGATCAACTGATTTTCACCAAATAATGCTATGCTGCATTTAGTTACCCTTTTATAGAATAATTGTTTTGCAACTCTTCAAAAAATCACTTGCCATCTTATTCATCATTAGCAGTTTTTGTGCTCAACAAGTAAGTGCGCAAGAAATTCAATTATCACCTGATGATGATTTACAACAAGCACTTAATAGTAGCCAAAATGGTGATGTTATTACATTAGCGCCTGGAAGTTACTTTGGTAATTTTATCGTCACTAAACAAGTGACACTTCGCAGTAATGAAAGAGGCGAAGCCACGATAGATGCTCAAGGTAAAGGTCATGCCTTAGTACTCAAAAATTCTCACATCACTTTAGAAAACCTCAACATAATCAACTGGGGAGATGATTTAACCGAGCAAAACTCCGGCATTTATTCTAATGAAAAAATCGATAATAACAAAGTCCCCGAATTAATCATTAAAAACAACCTATTAACTGGCGATGGTTTTGGTATTTGGCTTAATCATGTCACCAAAGCTAAAATTATTAATAATAAGGTTAAAGGTAATATTAAACTGCGATCAGCTGACAGAGGCAATGGCATACAAGTAGCCAATGTTACTCATAGTTATGTGTATAACAATGAGGTTTATGAAACCCGAGACGGTGTCTATGTCATCTCAAGCCAAAACAATATTATTGAACAGAACACTATGCACCACTTACGGTATGGTGTGCATTATATGTATTCCTACGACAATACAGTAAAAAATAATATTGCTTACAGTACACGTGCAGGTTATGCCTTAATGAGTTCACGTCGATTAACCATCACTGGCAATAAAACCACGGATAGTGAAGATTACGGTTTCCTACTTAATTTTATTACTCAGTCTACTTTTAGTTATAACCATATTAAAGGCGTGTGGACCAAACCTGAAAACAAAGTACTTGGCCGCGATGGTAAAGGTTTATTTGTTTATAACTCTGGCTACAACACAATAAAACACAATATTATTGATACCGCAGAAATAGGTATTCACCTTACTGCTGGTTCTGAGAAAATTAAAATATTCGGCAATAGTTTTATCAATAACCCCACCCAAGTTAAGTATGTTTCCAATAAAAAACAAGAGTGGAGTAAAGACGGTCGAGGTAATTACTGGAGTAATTATTTAGGCTGGGATATGGGTAATGATGGTATCGGTGATACCATTTTTGAACCGAACGACGGTATAGATAAACTCGTCTGGCAATACCCTGAAATGAAAATGATCATGGACAGCCCTGCTATTTTAATTTTACGTTGGGTACAAAGACAATTTCCGGTACTTAAACCACCGGGCGTTAAAGATAGCTTTCCATTAATGAGCGCCCCAAGTTTATCAAAGAACGAGCAAGCTGTTACAGCACCTACCCTTACAAAAAGTAATTCTGCGCAGTCAACAAACACCACTAGCGCAAGCTTGAAGGAATAATTTTATGAGTACTCCACTAGTATCACTAACCGATGCAGGTAAAAGTTACCAGCAACTCGATGCGTTAAAATCAGTAACAATGCACTTGAATCAAGGTGAAGTTATGGGTTTATTTGGCCATAATGGCGCCGGAAAAACCACCATGATGAAGCTTATTTTAGGCGTTATTTCTCCAACTCGTGGCAAAGTTGAAGTAATGGGTATGGCCCCTGATTCAAAAGAAGCATGGCACTGTCGTAGTAAAGTTGGCTATTTACCTGAAAATGTGAGCTTTTATGAACAGCTTACCGGTTTAGAAGTATTAACTTATTTTGCCAAATTAAAAGGCTTCAATAAAAAGCAAGCTATAGATTTACTTGAGCAAGTAGGTATTACTCATGCAATGAAGAGACAAGTAAAAACTTATTCAAAAGGTATGCGTCAACGTTTAGGTCTAGCCCAAGCATTTATAGGTAAGCCAAAATTATTATTACTTGATGAGCCAACCGTTGGCTTAGATCCAATTGCCACCCGTGATTTCTATAAAACCGTGGACCAATTAAAATCTAACGGGTCTAGTGTCATTTTATGCTCTCATGTTTTACCCGGTGTTGAACAGCACATTGACCGTGCAATGATTTTATCAACTGGACAGTTATTAGCGATGGGAACTTTAGCCGAACTACGCCAACAAGCAGCATTACCTGTTGCTATTAGGCCTTTTGGACTCAACGGTTCGGTGGCTAAAGACAGTAAACTTAATGGCTTTTTAACGGCTAATTGTCCCAATACTTTATTGGTACCTGAACAGGAAAAAATCGAAGTGTTAAAGCAGCTCCTCAGCCATGAAGGCTTAAACGACTTACAAGTAGAAACCGCCAATTTAGAGCAAGTTTATCAGCACTTTTTGTCGAAACATGAACTTTCTTTACATGGAAGCTCCGCACAACAACCTTCGGCACAAACACAAGGAGTGCAAAGCTAATGAAACAAATATTAACCGTTGCCAATAAAGAGTTTCACGATGGTTTAAGAAATCGTTGGTTAATTTCTATTACACTCATTTTTGCTTTACTGTCTATTGGTTTGACCTACTTTGGCGCTGCAGCTTCAGGAGCTGTGGGTGTTGCTTCACTTTCAACAACGGTTGCCAGTTTAGCTAGTTTAGCTGTTTTTCTAATTCCGCTTATTGCTTTACTGCTTAGCTACGATAGCTTTGTCGGCGAACAAGAAAGTGGCACCTTGCTTTTACTATTGACCTATCCGTTAAGTAAAAGCCAATTATTATTGGGCAAGTTTATCGGCCAAGGTAGTATCATTGCTTTAGCGACCTTGCTTGGTTTTGGCTCTTCCGCAGTTTTACTGTATTTTCAACTCGGTGACATGCAAGTAATAACGAGTTTTTCAGTCTTTATTGTTAGTGCTATTTTACTGGGCTTAAGCTTTACAGCCATTTCATATTTAATTAGCTTATCGGTCAGTGAAAAATCTAAAGCTGCTGGTTTTGCTTTAATTACTTGGTTCTTATTTGCACTGGCCTTTGATTTAGCCTTATTAGCGTTACTTGTTGGCGTTGAACAAGGTATTAGCCAAGCCGGTCTAACGCAATTAATGATGCTTAATCCTGCGGATATCTTCCGTTTAGTTAACCTTTCAGGACTTGATAGTAGTGATGTGAACGGCGCTCTTGCCGTTGCCATTAATGCTAGCCTCTCACAAGTACAGCTGTTCACCGCTTTATTTGCTTGGGTTATCTTGCCCTTATCCATTGCCATATTTATCTTCAAAAGGAAAAAACTGTAATGTCAGCTATTTTTAAAACCCTCGGTGCACTTTTTTGTTTGATTATCATCTCTGCTTGTTCAGATAATTCAGCACAACAGGACGTTATTCATAAAGCTGTTGCCATAGAAAGCAGTGATGAATGTCATTTATGTGGCATGCTCATCACCAATTTTGATGGTCCAAAAGGTGAAGTCTTCAGAAAAGAGCAAGGTGATAAAGTATTTAAATTTTGCTCTACTCGCGATATGTTTAGCTATTATTTAGACCCAGAAAATACCCGTAATGTCAGCCAAATATTAGTGCATGATATGAGTAAAATGCCTTGGGGTAGTGACAGTATTGATGATAAATATTTTATTGATGCTAAGACGGCTTGGTTTGTTACGGGCTCTGAAAAAACAGGAGCAATGGGAAAAACCTTAGCAAGCTTTAGCTCACAATCAGATGCTCAAGCGTTTGCCGATGAGTTTGGCGGTAAAGTACTTAGCTTTGCAGACGTAAATCAAGACAGTCTTTGGTAGAGAGTCATTCAAAAGAACCCCATTATAAATGGGGTTCAATGACGTTAAAGCTTTTCTACGCGATAACCTTTAGTTTTCAATAAAGTTAATACACTTTTATCTCCTGCTAGATGCGCGACCCCCACTAAAACAAATTCTATATCTGTGCTTTTACCGCTGTCAGAAAACATGCGATCAATATGTGATATCCAAGTGCGATTTCTATCTGTTAGTAGTTTTTTAAACGTTTTAGGATCATCCTTCATAGGCATAATAGCCAACTTATTAAGTTGCTGCTCATCACCTACGCGCCACGCTTTGAGTAAACCGGTAAACATAGCTTTAAAGTCTTTCATCTGCTCAAGGTTTGATTTGATGAAACGATCTTCATCGCCAATCCCCATATCAGCAATCATATTCATTTGAAACTCTGCACTCTCCAAGTAGGCAATGCTTTTATTATCTCTATTAGCTTGTTTGCTATAAAAAATATCAACCCCCTCCCCTGATAACTGTGCTTTTTTCGCCTCTAATAACGCCAGCATGGTAACCAAAAATCCTGGTTTAAAATGTTCAAACATTGCCAAATCTACGCCTAAATTGGAAACGTAATCACTGAGTTGTTGTTGCGTTTTCGTTGTTAAAAAGCTGCTGATTGTTTTGCCATGACTATACGTCATTTGTTGCATCATATTCAGTTGAAATTCAGTATCACTCGCATCAGGGAGTTTTGCTTCTAATACTATGCTATCGCTTTGTTTATAAGCTTGTTCAAACTCTTTAGGCAGTGGGAATTCTGACGGGGGTAAAATATGCACTGTACCACCAATAAAAATATGGTCGTTACCTTTACTGACTTTCCAGACGGATGATTGTGCTTGCGCTGTTAACGAAACAAAACTCATCGCAATGAGTGATGCGCCAATAAATAGCTGCTTGTAAGTACTTTTAATCATTAAATATCCTTATTCTTTTGTGTAAATAATGCAGCTCAAGGTTAAAAAACGCTGTAATCAAGATTTACCCATTCACCATCAAGATACCTGTTTCAGAGAGCACTTTGAATGGTAACGGGTATAAAATCTATAATATTGTCGGTTTCCCTGTTCAAACCTTAAGCCAGTTGTTAGGCTAGCATTTTACTTCTATTGTATTTATTACTTTGTGTTGACTAACTTATGGTATTAACATTACCGATAAAATTATTGCTACTCTGCCTCTTTTTATTAACTTTATCTGGTTGTAGCTCAATGAACAACCCTGTGATTTATCATACTAATTTTGATTTTTCTAAAGTAAAAACCTACAGTTTTTACCCTAGTGATTCAAACTTTTTTGATAGTCAAAGTTTAAGCCATGCACAGAGAAACCGTATTGAAATCTCGATAGAGAAGAGTCTAAACGCACAAGAATTTGTTTACAGTGACCTTAAAGATGCAGACATCATAGTTACCTATTATCTAGTTAAGGGTAAACGTAAAGATTACCAAGATTATAATAAAGTAGTCTTATTTTGCCCACACTGTTTAAAAGCTAATACTTGGCAACAAGACAACGATGAGTGGTCTATTTATCCAGGTGGTTTGATTATTGATTTAGTCGATCCTAAACGTAATCGTTCGGTGTGGCGCAGTATTTACCCGCTAGATTTCGAACCAAAAGATAACAGCACAATCCAAAATGAAAAAACAATGGAAGCGGTTAATACTATGCTGACTCAATATCCTGAAAATTAAAATCAGGTATAAAAATATTTATTTATCCCAAGCTCTATTCAAGCCGCTTATACCGATTTATAATGCTTCCATTAATATAACATAAGAATCTTACTCCTATATGAACTACCCAGATGACGAAACAGGCCAAGTATTAGCCGAAATGCACCAAGCAGGTATAGACTTGAGCCAATCACATGATGTGGTATTTTTTCATTTGTTTGAAAAAGAAAGCCAAGCACAGGCGATGGTTGATCATATAAAAGAGCACCTACCTGAAGTCAAATGCAACTTACACCCTGATGAAACACCTAATGTTTGGGATGTAGACTGCACAATTAATATGACACCATCACACGAAGCTATTGTTACCCAAGAAGAAGCTTTTGATAAAATTGTTACTCAGTTTAGTGGTTACACTGATGGCTGGGGGATTGAAGCTTAACTTTAGCTTCTGAATCAATACTTATGTTTGCTTTCTATTTTAAAAAATACAGAATGTATGTTGCTATCGCAGCCCAGTCTGTCGCTTTGTCTTTATCTAAGCAACATGGAGTAAGGTTTAACCGACTTCGTAGAATTTTCACCTCGTTAATTATGCGCAGTGTTGATGCTCGTGTGAACCTAACTGGTACTATTGATACTGATACCGACATTTTAATTATTAATCATCAAAGTATGTTTGATATTTTCTCTCTCGAGCAAGTCGTAGGTAATGATATTCGTTTTATCGGCCGAACAGGTATTATGGATAAGTGGCCAGTTTCTCGTATTGTCGATAGAGTTGGCCATATTACTGTTGATCAAAAAGACAGCCGTGCCATCATTAAATTATTGAAAGATGTAAAGATTTGCAAAGGTAAGAAGGTAATTATTTTCCCTGAAGGAACACGCTCACAATCAGGAAAAATTGAACCCTTTGAAGCGGGTGCAAAATTACTGGTTGAAAAGCTTAAACTAAAAGCTCAGCCCGTTGTTATTAAAAACATCTTAGATGTTTATAATGAATCAAGTAAAACGGCGACTTCGGGTACCATTGAAATAGAAGCGTTACCTGCAGTTACCATTACTGATAATTGGTACGATGACATACAAAAGCAAATGAACAAAACGTTTAGCCAGTAGCATTAAAACTCTGGCTAATTAGCCACCATACCCTCTAATTGCGGCAATATGTCACACTACGTAACTGTTTGTAACTGATAAAATTCCGGCACCTTTTTAACTCGTGACAACAACGAGTGACTTTATTTAGCTTGGTGCTTCCCAATGAAAAAATCCCTCTTATTTACCGCTATACTAATGGCGTTCAACAGTTCCCATGCTTATGCAAATATGCAGGAGAATGAAGAAATTGAAAAAATCTCCATTACTGGCTCTCACATCAAACGAGCAGATTTTGAAACTGCCAGCCCAATCAGCGTTATTACAGCCGAACAAATAGCACTGACAGGCATAGTGAATGTTGAAGACTTATTGCAACGTATGCCTTTTTCAGCAGGTGTTGCTGGTAATGCGACTAATGCTTACTGGACTAGTGGCGGTTATGGTACTGCACAAGTAAATTTACGTGGTATGGGCATTAAACGTACGTTGGTATTACTCAACGGAAGACGCATGGTTAATGGCGGCACTGGCGCAAACAGCTCGGTAGATCTGAACACTATTCCCACGGGGCTAATCGAGCGCATCGATATTTTAAAAGATGGTGCTTCTGCTATCTATGGTGCTGATGCAGTAGCTGGTGTGGTTAATATCATTACCAAGAACGACCTTGAAGGTGCTACGTTTACTGCCAAAGCGGGCGCCTCTGATGAAGGTGATGGTGAACATCAAGAATTAAGTTTAAATATTGGTTCATCATTTGATCGTGGTAATTTCGTTTTTAGTGCTAATTACGTAAATACTGAGGCGGTAAGACAATCAGATAGAATTGATTGTGCCAATACTGAAACTGTTAACGATGATGGTACCAGCCAACTAACTTGTTTTGGCAGCTCATCTACCGAGGGCGGACGTGCTTTACTGGCGGATGGTCAAAGTGTGCAATTTAACCAGAACCCTCAAGGTGATGGAAATAGCTATGAAACTTACGACAGTAGCAAGCATGCCTTTACTTGGATACCTTACTTAAATGCAGTCAGTCCAAGTAAACGAATTAATTTAGCGACGACACTTAATTATCAATTAACAGAACAAATTAATTTATTTACCGAAGCCATGTATAGCAATCGACAATCTGAACAGATTGTTACACCGAGAAGCATAGGCGGCATTAAGGTTTCTAAGGATTTTACTTACAACCCTACAGGACAAGATCTTGAGCTTACAAAACGTCGTAATACTGAGTTAGGCGCTCCTTTCTTTTTTCAAGAAACTGATACTACACGTCTTGTTTTAGGGCTAAATGGTGAATTCAGTAACGACTGGCACTGGGATATGGCCTATAACTATAGCCGTAATACTGGTAATGATGGTTGGACCTTCGATTTAGATAAAGAAAGAGCTAGTCAAACTCTTGATGAGAACGTTTGTAGTTCAGATGCTGGAGCTAGCATTCCTTGTGGTGATTGGTTTGGTGTCGGAGAGTTGAGTCCAGAGGTGATTGATTATGTAAAATATCGTCGTGAAGGTAATGGCGGCAATGAACTCAAATCATTTACCTTAAATCTTACCGGGGACATTACTCAATTACCTGCGGGTACGCTAGCTTTTGCTGCCGGACTTGAAAGTAGATACGAAAGTGGCTGGCGTAATCCTGATTCAACGGTACTACGTAATGGTGGAGAAGATAGCATTAACGGCCATTATGACGTCAATGAAGTCTACGCTGAGTTTTCGGTTCCTTTACTCGCCGATTTCCCCTTTGTTAAATCACTTAATGCTGAAGTAGCCACCCGCTATGCTGATTACAGCACCTTTGGTGATAAAACGACTTACAAAATTGGTTTAACTTGGCAAATTATCGATAGCTTAATGTTACGTGGTGTGAAATCGACAGCTTTTAGAGTACCTATGTTAACTGAGCAATTTGGTGGTACCAATTCCGAAAATCTACGCACTATTGATCCCTGTGAAAATGCCACAGGCGATATCGCAGCTAATTGTTTAGCTGATGGCGTTGCAGTTGATTTTGTACAAGATGGAACGACGGTGCTAACCTCTGTTGGTGGTAATCCTGAAGTAGAACCTGAGTCTGCTGAAACATTAACAGTGGGCGTGGTATGGCAAGCTGATTTTATTGACGGATTGTCAGCAACTATTGATTATTTTGATATAGAAGTTGAAGAAGCTATTACCTCGGTCAATGGCTCTGATGTCCTTAAACTTTGTTATTCCGACCCTGTCGCCTACAGCGATTATTGTAATAGCTTTGAACGCCATAGTGTTAGTAAGCAAGTGACCTCGCTTAATCAACGTCCTGTAAATGCAGCATGGGAAAAAGTCAGCGGTATAGATTTCAATGTGCAATACCAAGGATCACTGTTTAATTTAACAACTAAGGTTGATTTAGAAGCGACTCATCTACTTAATCATGAGAATCAGCCATTGCCGGGACAAGCGGTCCACGAATTATTAGGTCTGATCACCGAAGATCAGGGCAGCTATACCGAATGGCGTGCAAATTTAGGCTTTACCGTACAAGCAGAAGATTGGGGCACTTACTATGCTATACGCTACATTGGTACCGCGGATGATGCCAACGGTGGTGGCCCTATTGGCAGTTCAGTGCCCAGTATTTTCTATCACGACATTCAAGGCAGTTACTATTTAACTGATGATGTCAGCCTTTCTGCCGGTATCGATAATATATTTGATAAAAAGGCGCCTTTTTTAACTTCGTGGAATGATGCTAATACTGATGTGATGACGTATGACTTACATGGCCGACGTGGTTATGTGAAGGTCAGCGTTAGCTTTTAGTTAGTGATTTTTAGCTAGTAACTTTTAGCACAAAAGCATCATCGCATATGAAGAAAGCCAGTACGGAATGACAGTACTGGCTTTTATGTTGCTTTTTCTTAAGTGATCCGAAGAATCAGATAGCACGTTGGTAATGCGGCAATTTATTCTTTCTCTATCGGCTTATCTTTTTCTTTTTTGGGCTTTTCAACAATATGAAAAGCAGGTAAAGAAACGTGCCAATAGATAGCCGCTAAGCGTAAGGTCAATGCAGCAGAAATCGAAATAGTCATTGCGTGAGTATCACTCCAATTCAGTGCACGTAATAAAATAAATAAACTGCCCCCTAACATTGCCGCCAGCGCATAAATTTCTTCGCGTAAAATCATTGGGATTACATTACATAAAACATCACGGATCATGCCGCCGGCAATCCCTGTAATGGTGCCTAGCACGACGGCCACAGGAATTGGTGCGCCCAAATAAAGTGCTTTCTGCGTACCTAAAACGGCAAATAAAGCTAGACCTAAGGCATCTGCGATCAATAAAAAGCGTTTTGGAATTCGTTTTGGTTGTCTTATCAGCACTATAGTGAGAATTGCAGTCGCTAAAATAACATAGAGATAGTAGGGTTTTTCCACCCAAAAAACTGGCGTTTGTAAAATAACATCACGGATGGTACCACCACCTACAGCGGTAACTGAGGCCAGTACTACAACACCAAAAGGATCAAGCTGATAGCGACCGGCCATTAGCGCGCCTGATAAGGCAAAAACGATAACACCAAAAATATCTAAGTAAAATAATAAGTCATTCATGTATATCTATGTTACCTCAAGATGCAGAATTCAGCTGAAATTAGAAACTCACATCTTGAAGTATCATGGGTATAAAGTCCAATTTAGCGGCTAGCTTTGCATGGTAAACTGCCAGCTTAGCGCTAACAGTACCAGTAAAAATAAACTGCTATAGATAGAGAAAGTCACTTTTCGATTTGCTTTGATAATATCGCGTGGCTCGGGTTGCTTGCCAAGATCATTAAAAGCAGCCTTACGTAATTTTTCTCCTTGATACATAGCAACTCCACCCAGCCTCACGGCGAGTGAAAAGGCATGCACAGCAATATAAAAGTCATTATTAAGTTTAAAAATATGACCTCGAGTTAAGCGCCAAAACAATACACTGCCCTTCCCTATCGAACTGAGTAATATCAATAATGACATTACTCGGCTTGGTAACCACTGAATAAGCTGGATAAACAACTGACTATAAAAACCAAAATGTTTATATTGCCCTAATTTTGTATTCCAACAATAGTGCATTTCTAGTATCAGTCGGTAGCTAAGTGCGCTTAAGGGTCCAAAAGTAAGAAAAAGGAAGCTGACAACATAAATTTGCTGCAAGCTACGAAGTAAGTGCATTTCAATAGCCGCTTTACTTAACCCTACTTGTGACAGTTGCTCTGTTTCTCGTAAAAGAAGTGACTTAAGGGTTTGTTTTGCTAAATAGTTTTGCTTCGCAACTAACGCTTGGGCAATACCAACGTTTATTTGTCCTAGATTGAGACTACCTAGCGCAAGGTAAAGTAATAATCCTTGCCAGACATAATCGACGGCAACAAAGTCAGCGAATAACCATAGGATAATAACTATTGGAACCAATGTGATTAATAAAGCTAAGAGACCAGCAATGATTTGATGCTGTGCACTATTGTTAGTGTTAAGAACCTTAAGACCTAACTGTGCACAATAGAATTGAAAAAAACGTAATGGCTCATGGGTAATGAAATGACTAACTATTGACTTGATGATCAGCACTACCACGAGAATCAACACATGATAGGTAAAAGGCGTTAACTCGGTGAGTGCTGTCATTAATTATCCCTTCATTTTCAGTAAATAACTTAGGCTGCGCTAAGCACTTTACCTTTAAGTTGACCTAACATATTTAGTACAAGTTGCGATGAGTTAACAGCCGCTGTTTCTAGGTATTCTTCAAAAGTGTGTGGTGATTCTTTACCGGCAATATCTGAAAGTGAACGAATAACAACAAAAGGAGTTTTTAGCTGTAAACAGGCTTGCGCTATTGCAGCACCTTCCATTTCAACTGCTGCCATCGTAGGGAAATTAGCACGTGCTTTAGCGACATCTTCTTCTTTAGTCATGAAGGTGTCCCCTGTAGTGATCAATCCTACGACCGCTTTAATGTTTTCGCCAGCTGTTTGACTTAATTGTTCAATGCCTTTTTTTGCTGCTGCCACTAAATCACTGTGTGGCATAAATGCCGCAGGATTAGCAGGTAACTGACCTACTTCATAACCAAACGCTGTAAGATCAACATCGTGATAGCGGACTTCTGAGCTCACAACAATATCACCTACTTTTAATGCCGCATCAAAACCACCAGCAGAGCCAGTATTAACAACGTAATCTACTTGAAAACGATCAATTAAAATTGCGGTTGCTAGCGCCGCCGCAACCTTACCGATCCCTGATTGAACAATAACAACATCACTACCGTCTAATTGGCCTTGGTGAAAAGTGTAACCTGCATGCTCTGTGCTTTTAGCATCGATTAATTTTTCTTTTAAAATGGCAACTTCTGGCTCCATTGCGCCAATAATTCCTGCTTTCATGATCATTCCTAACTGTGTTTAATCTAATTAAAATATGTAAAAGATAACTGCTTATTTCATTCCACTATGACAAATTGAAATGCTATTTCATTCCAATCGGACCAATTTATTGGTCCGTTTGGTATTATGCGTATTCCTGCAGGCCGAAGAAAATAAGGTTATCGATAAATTGAATGTTTTCTACCGCTAAAATATTTTCAGTTGTTTGTGCTAACAATAGCGTTGTTAGCGCCTTACCATCACCACCTGTTAATATAATGCGATTAATATCACCTAATTGCTGTGCTTGCTCGATGGCTCGTTCAATCATGCCCAGAGTTGCTGCCCAACAGGCATTATTAACATTATCAGACGTGTTAGCGCCAAATGCTAAGCTAGGCGTTGTCTTATTTTTTGCATGAACCAAGGTGCTATGGCTTAAAATACTGGTAAATAACGCGTTAATACCCGCTAAAATCCAGCCGCCTTGGTGCTGTCCACTAGCGGCCAATAAATCAACCGTAGTCGCAGTGCCTGCATCTATTATTAATACATTCTCTTGTGAATAAAGGTGCATAGTGCCTAACAACGCAAGCCAGCGGTCAATACCTAAGGTCGTTGGCTCTTGATACGCTGAAATTAATGTGTTTTTTTGCTGTTCACTATGCACTTGTTTATAGCTGATTTTTTGTCGTGTACACCAAGTCGCAAGTTCATCGGTTAATGCCGACTTAGCCACATTAGCAACTATGACCTGACTAGCTTGGCTGAAGAATTTAACAAAATATTTTGCAGAAAAATCATCATTGTTTAACTGCGTAGTCGCTGATAATTCACCGCTAATCAGATGTACGTATTTTGTTCGGCTATTACCGATATCAATTAAAAGGATCATTCGTCCATCCTGAGACTGACTTCACCGCCGTAAATAGGTTTAACTTGCCCATCCACCTCTAACAGTAAAGCACCTTGATTATTAACTCCTCGACATATGCCGTGAGTTATTCGTTCACCAGTAATCAATTTTACCCGCTTATTTAGAAAAGCATCATGAGCATGCCATTCTTCTAACATGGGTACTAAACCCACTTGTTGATGCTGCTGCAATCGCTGTCGTAAACAACGAATCAACTGCGCACTGAGTCCATTTCTATCGATTTTGACTTTACTGTGTGATTGTAGATCTGTCCATTTTTGTTCAATTAATTTTCCGGCTTCCACTGGCATATGTAAATTTAGGCCAATGCCAATAACACAATGGCTCGGCTCTAACGCCTGGCCTTCAAGATCAATCAAGATACCCGCGAGTTTTACGCCATCAAGATAAATATCATTAGGCCACTTCAACTGAACTTGTACATTACTATGGGCTTTCACTGCATCGCTAACCGCTAATGCCGTCACTAAACTTAACCCCATCGCAGCTGATAATCCTTGCTCTAAATACCAGTACATAGACAAGTATATTTGCGAACCAAAAGGTGAAATCCACTGTCGACCTCGTCGACCTCGTCCTGCACTTTGATACTCAGCTAAGCAAACTTGCCCCGACGTTACTTGATTAGGCAAGCGCCTCATTAAATAATCATTGGTAGAATCAATTAAGCTGTGCACTTCAATCAAGGGTAAATCGCTTTGCTTTGTAATTTGCTTTTTTGCTTCATCAGCCAGAAGACTAATAATTTTATCTTTCTCTAAAAGGTGCAGCGGTTGCGCCAGCTTGTAACCCTTTCCAGTGACACTGTATATATCTAAACCTATTTCAGTTAATACTTTAATATGCTTAGCGATAGCAGTTCGGCTGATCCCTAATTGTTCACCGAGCAATTGGCCTGATATAAATTGGCCTGAGGCTAATGATTTAACTAAGTGCTCTTTAACGGCTTTAGTCATCGATTTGACCTCTACTAGAATGGATATCTTCAATTGGATTAATATCGCTCAACGATGAGAAGGAACTCTCACCTTTGTGCGTAATCATGCGCACTTCTGGTGTTAAGAATACTGAGAATTTTTCTACTACTTTTCGCTGAATATACTTGGCTAAACTAATAATATCTGTGCCTTGGTCACTGCCATAATTTACTAAAACTAAGGCTTGTTGCTGATGAACACCAACGTCGCCATGGCGAAAACCTTTTAATCCAGCTTGTTCTATTAACCAACCAGCTGCCAACTTTATCTCACCATTTTTCTGTGGATAATGAGGGATTTTGGGATATTGCTGTCGTAACTGAGCAAAATCGGCTTCATTAATGAGAGGATTTTTAAAAAAGCTGCCCGCATTAGGTAACTCTTTTGGGTCGGGTAATTTACTACTGCGTAATGCAATGACTTGTGCCATGACTTGCTTAGCAGTGCTCTCTTTTGCAAGAATATCTAATCCCGCGTACGAAAGGTTAGCTTGCCAGGCTTTCGGAAAGTTAAAAATCACCTGAGTAATTAAACCCTTGTTATAACGTTCCTGTTTAAAAATACTATCGCGGTAGGCAAAGCGGCAGGCTTGTTTAGTGAGTGAATGCAGATTTTTACTTGCAAATTCATACCATTGTATTTCTTGACAAAAATCTGCGAATTCCACTCCGTAGGCACCAATATTTTGCACGGGTGCTGCACCAACACTACCGGGTATCAAAGCTAAGTTCTCTAAGCCATAAATACCTTGCTCTAGACAAAAACACACGAGATCATGCCAATTTTCTGCGGCGCCAACCGTAACAACAAAATGGTCGTCTTGTTCTAGAATATTGATACCATTGAATTTTGGCTGAATAATAATGGGTGCTTGAGATTCAACAAACAAGGTATTACTGCCGTCACCCAGAATATAGAAAGTTTCAGCAGATAAATCAGGTAATTGCTGTAATTCTGCCAAAGAGCTTGGGAAATAGATGCGTGAGCAACTCGCCTTAAGATTAAAGCTGTTATTACTTTTTAGGGAGTAATTTTGGTTTGAATGCATAGCCATGAAAACGAATAATGAAAGAACCATTATTGTACTGAAAAAACAACTTAACTCCAATTATTCACAACGATTAACCAAGATAAGGCAACAAAGAATTTCTTGCTACCTTATTTACATGGGTGACTCATTTTATTTATTACTAGTACTTTACTAGCACTTAATGAGTTATTTACGCTTCACAAAGACTAAATGCGCACTAAAACATCGTTAAGGGCTAAACGGGATTTTGGTAACTTGGCGTTAAAATCATCTTCTGGGTGATGATAACCAATCGCTAAGGCGACATCACATTGATAGCCATCAAGCTCTTTATTAAACTCTTTGTTTACCAGGTCAATATCAATGCCTTCCATTGGGGTAGAGTCAATCTTGAGTCGCGCAAGTATATGTAATGTATTACCTAGCGCTAAGTAGGTTTGTGCTTTGGTCCACATACTGGTATCACCTGTGTCGCTGGTATTAAGTTCAGCGAAAAGGAAGCCACCAAAGGCTGATTCGCGCTTTTCTGGCGCTGTTCGCTTATCGACAATACCTTTATCTACTACTTTGGCATAATCATCACGATTATATTTAGGGTTGTAAGCAAATAAAATAACCTGCGAGCTATCAAATATATGCGGTTGATTATAATGGTGCATATTGGCGAATGTACTACTCATACGTGTTTTCGCAACATCGCTTTCTAGCACAACAAATTTCCATGGCTGTGAGTTAATCGACGAAGCAGAAAGGCGCATGGCTTCATATAGGACATCTAAATCTGCCTGAGGAATTTTTCTGGTCGCGTCATACTTTTTTACTGTATGTCGGCTAGCAAGGTCTTCAATAATAGGATGAGTCATAGTGATTCCATTAAGAAAAGTAATATCAACATAAGGTAGTAGCTAAAACACTGATATTCAATGCCGCTAAGGTAAGTTTTTACGTTAGCAGCATATTTACGGACTATTTATTTACGTCAACGACTACACGACCTGTTACGTCGCCCTTAAGTAATTTATCAGCTACATCAATTGAGGCTTCTAAACTAATCACTTCTGCTATCGATTCCATCTCCGTTGCGGGTAAAATTTCAGCTAATTTTTTCCATGCTGCTACTCTATCCGCTCTAGGGCGCATAACACTATCAACACCTAATAAGGAAACACCTCTCAAAATAAATGGCGCAACAGTGGCTGGTAGATCCATACCTTGCGCTAAACCACAAGCAGCCACCGCACCGCCATATTGGATGCTTGCACAAACGTTAGCCAGTGTATGACTGCCTATAGAATCAATTGCGCCAGCCCATTTCTCTTTCATTAACGGTTTACCCGGTGCAGATAATTCTTCTCTGTCAATAATTTCAGTCGCGCCTAAATCATATAAGTAATCGTGTTGTTTACTGCTACCTGTTGAGGCGACAACTGAGTAGCCCATTAAGGAAAGTAATTTCACTGCAAAGCTACCAACACCACCAGTAGCACCCGTCACAAGGATTTTACCACTTTGCGGGTTAATGCCGCTTTTTTCTAATGCTTGAATACATAACATAGCAGTATAACCTGCAGTACCAATTGCCATTGCCTGTAAAGGTGAAATGGCTTCTGGTAAAGGAATTAGCCAATCACTGTTTACTTTGGCTTTTTGTGATAAACCACCCATATGCTTTTCACCAACACCGAAGCCATTAAGTAAGACTTTATCGCCAGCCTTGAACTCATCACTTTCACTGTGCTCAACAATACCGCTGAAATCTACTCCTGGTATCATAGGAAAGCTTCTTACTACGGGAGCTTTCCCAGTAATCGCTAACGCATCTTTATAATTAAGCGTGCTATAAAGGACTTTTACTGAGACATTGCCTTGGGATAAGCTTTCTTCAGCTAATTCAGTGATCGATGTTTTATAGCCATTTTCATCTTTATTTACCAGTAAACATTTAAACATATGAACCTCCAATATAGACCGATCGTCTATTAATTAATAAAAAATTATTTTTTTAACAACAGTAAGTAATGATTGATAAAAAGATCAATCGGCTGAGTTGTTTGTACTAATTTACAACGACTTACCGCACCTTCCCAGCCAATCCAAAAAAACTCTGCTAGCGAGTGACGCTCTTCTTGCTCCGCATCTGGGCAAAGCACATTGAGGTGATCAGAGATTTTATTTTGCCAGCCCTGCATCACCATAATTAATTTTTCACGATGGCTTTCAGGTAAAACCGCAATCTCTTGCTCTAGGTTGCCCACTAAACAGCCTCGATTAAAATTATATCGTTCGATGCCCGCTTTAGCATCCTCAACAAAACTCAGTAATCTTTGTTCAGGTACTAACTGATCATTTTTTAAATGTGAATCAAGCTTGCGACTGAAGTACTTGTCATAGTAATCAATCACCGCTAAGCCAAAGACTTCTTTGTTGGCAAAATAATGGTAAAAGGATCCTTTGGGCACAGACACTTTCTTTAATATTTGGTCTAAGCCTGATGAAGCAAAGCCAAATTGCGTAAAGTGTTCAACGCCACTACTGATTAATTCAGTTTTGGTGTTAGTGGTATCTCGGCCAGACTTAGGCGGTCGACCTCTTCGTTTTTTAATAGTATCTAATTGCATAAACCAATATTAGACCGATCGTCTATTTAATTGCAAGTATTAAATTGTCTAAAGAATAAACACGATAATAAGTACCACAACAATTAACATGGTCAAATATACTATTTTCATGGTCAATTTAACTAAAAAGTTAAAATAGTTTCTTCTGCTCAATTTCAATGCAATCAACACAAAATAATATATTCATTATTTATCATAAACTTAAAATATTATTCATCTTTGGCACAGCACTTGTAATAGCTATTACATACCAAGCGATGTTTAACATCCAAATAGAAAAATAGCACTACAACGTAACCAACAAATACAAAGAGAAGAAGGAATTTATTATGAGCACATTTAACATGACTAAAAATACTAGCAGCAAAATTAAAGACATAAGCCTTGCATTAATACTTATCGGATCTTTAATGGGCGCCACGCTAAGCACTAGCGTTAATGCAGCACCTTTACCTGATGTTGAAAAAGCCGTAAGCGACTTTATAGTTGCCCAAGGAGAAAAAATGATTACTGAATTAAATACGCAATTACAGCAATCAATTAATAAGGAGATTGAAGAACTTACTGTTAATTTTTCATTCGATAATGCTTCAACTTGGTTAACAACAGAAGAACCAGTAGAGCAAACGACAGCAGCCGTTCAAGATGATAACAAAGTAAGTAACTAGCATAACTTTCAACAAGCTTAATAACATGTAATTTAATTGCATGTTATTAAATTACCAAATTAATTAATTAAATTAAGTATCAAAAATACGCAGGAGAAAACTATGGGATTATTCAGCCGCTTTACCGACATTGTTAATGCAAATTTAAACAGCATGTTAGACAAAGCAGAGCATCCAGAGAAAATGATTCGTTTGATCATTGGCGAAATGGAAGAAACATTAGTTGAAGTACGTTCAACTGCAGCCAAAAATATTGCTGAACAAAAAACCTTAGCAAGAAAAGTTAAAGCGACTCAGGAAGGCATTGCACACTGGCATGAAAAAGCTGAACTTGCCTTAAATAAAGGCCGTGAAGATTTAGCAAAATCAGCGTTGGCACAAAAACATAAATGCCAAGCTGAGTTAACTCAGCTAGACGAAGAAAACACACAATTATCTGACTTGTTAATTGCGATACAAGAGGATGCACAACGCTTGCAAGACAAACTTAACGAGGCCAAACGACGTCAAGATGCATTACGTCTTCGTCAAGAGTCCGCGGAAGTAAGATTGAAGGTACGGGAAAAAGCAGTTGTTCACAATATTGATGAAGCAATGGCCAAATTTGAACGTTACCAACAGAAAATTGATCATCTTGAAGCGCAAGTTGAATCTTATGATTTAACGGAGAATAAAGATTTATCAACACAGATATCTGAACTTGAACAAGACGACAATATTGAAGCGGAATTAGCTGAAATGAAAAAGAAGGTCGTCAACGGCTAAATTCAATAGCAGCATCATAAAAGATCTAAAAGCCCTTGTTAATTTCGAGGGCAATCATTTTTAAAGTAACAACGTAAAAGTAAGATTGCAAAACTAAGGAGTTCCCATGAGATATGACCGAGAATATTCAAGTATAAAAAGTGTTCGTCAGACATTATGTAAAGACGTGGCAAATAAAAAATTAACCGGTGTCTGCGCAGGTATTGCCAAACATTATGACTTTCCTCGATTAGCTGTACGTATTGCCGCTATTGCTGCTCTGATTATGTTACCCGTAGTAACAGGTGTTGCATATGTCGTAGCAAGCATGTTGCTACCTAATAGCAAGTATTACTAATTTTCATTTCAATAAAAGTGAGGAACCTATGAGCTTCTTTAAATCTTTAATACTGGCCATTTTTGCGACTATCTTCTTAACCTATGTTTTTGGTGTCGGCATGTTAGAGTTAATGGACTTGCATGTGATGATGGACGGTGAAGTTGTGGAGCCACTAAAAGCCATAGGGGTTTCAGCTTTAGTTGTTGTGGTATTAGTTGTGGCTGCACTAGGAATTGTATTAAGTGTTTTTGGTGGCATGATATTTATTGGCTTGGTTATCTTTGGAAGCATTGCCATGGTGACTGTCGGTATATTTTGGCCAATTCTATTAATGGCTGTCGTTATTTGGCTTTTTACTCGAAATAACAGTAGTCGAAACAAAAGCACTAGGCAGTGCGCTTAGTGCTCAGTAAGAACAGCTATAGTTTTCAAGGTGAACTTAACGACTTTACTTTTACTTGAAGAATTTAGCTAAAATATTCTTACACTCTTCCGACTTAACCAAATGAGAAAATGCTTGGCTTTCTGCACTCATAATCTGGCTTAATGCCACTTTGTTTGCTTGACGAATTAGCTTTCGGCTAGTCATCACTGACTCAACAGGTAAGCTGGCAATGGCTTGGGCAACATCAGCAGTAAGCGCTAACAGTTCTTCAGGCTGACATGTCTGGTTGGTAATGCCATAACTCAATGCTTGTTCTGCATTAAACGTATTACCAAGCACCATTAATTCGAAGGCTTTATTTGGACCCACTTTTTGGGTTAATAACAAACTAGAACCCGCTTCCGGACACAATCCTAGTTGGGTAAAGGGTAATTTAAATTTGCTATTATTGGCCGCAATAACCATATCACAATGCAATAATAACGTTGTGCCAATACCTACTGCAACGCCTGCAACGCCTGCCACGAGAGGTTTAGTAAATTCTGACAGTACGTTAATGAAATCAAGGGCAGCTAATTCATCATCAGCAGAGCATTGAATAAAATCGTGTAAATCATTACCCGCACAAAAGCACTGTTCATTCCCTTGTATGACGACGCAATGAATACTTGGGGTTTGTTCTGCATAGTCGAAATACTGACAGAGCTGCTTATACATATCGTTAGTTAATGCATTTTTTTTATCAGTACGGTTCAACGTAATGGTAAAAACACCTTGGTTTTCTGTCGTTAAAATCAAATTATTCATTTGCCACCAGTTTAGTTACATAGGTTTATCAATACGGTATAGTCAAACCTTAATACTTGTTATCAGGGATGTATAGTTACAATGAGAAATATTCACTATAGAAAAGTCGCTATTTTTTGCACTTTATTGTTCGCAATGATGAGTAATGTCTACGCGGCAAGTACAATTAGCGTTAACGATGGATATGTTAAAGCAAGTATACCTGGCAGTGATGTTACCGCTGCTTATATGACTTTACGCAATACTAGTAATAAAGCAATTACGTTACAAAAAGTTAGCAGCACAGTCTCTGATCGCATTGAAATACATGAGCACAGTATGTCTGATGGTATGATGCGTATGCGTGAAGTAGGTGAGATTACCATCAAAGCTAATAGTGAAGTAGTGCTCCAACCATCTGGATTGCACCTTATGATTTTTTCATTAAAACAGCAAATAACTGATAAAGATGTTATCGCATTAACATTATACTTTTCTAATGACACTGAAGTTAAAATTCAATTACCTGTTCTTAAGTATAAATAGTACAATACTAACAACCTCATCCTTGGAGTGGATATGAAAACAATGTTTTCTACAAAATCAATTGTCTGGGCCTTTACTGGCGTATTTTTTCTTCTGTATGGCATTGGTGTTTATTGGAGTACTACACCTTCATCCATCAATATTCATGCTGAAGTGACACAAGCAGCTAAAGCTGAAAATGTTGCCCCTGTTGTTGGCTATACCACCACCACGGCTTTAATAAAAGTCAGTGAAGCATTATTGAATAAACCTGGTGGTTATTTATCAAATGACATTATGCCTCCTTCGCTTTTTTTAGATAATATGCCTGCTTGGGAATTCGGTGTATTAGAAATGGTACGAGATTTAGCTTTAGTGATGCGTAAAGATTTTAGCCGTTCGCAGTCACAATCACTTGTTAATAAACATTTACTGGAAGCACAGCCTCGCTTTAATATCGACAGTGAAAGTTGGGCTGTACCCAGTGCAGAATCTGAATATGGTGAAGCTATTAAGCAACTGTACGCGTATCGTACCGCATTGGTCAGCAGCAATGGCAATAACAAAGCTCAGTTTTATGCCCGTGCCGATAACCTACGTGCCTATATCGAAGAAGTACAAAAGCGTTTAGGTAGTTATTCCCATCGCTTAAGCTTGAGTGTTGGTCGTGAACAAGTGAACACTGATTTGGCAGGTGATAAACCTGCAGAACAATCAAGCCAAGGTTTCTCTCATTTACAACTGCAAACAAGTTGGTGGCAAATAGATGATGTATTTTATGAAGCCCGCGGTGCTACTTGGGCATTACTGCAATTACTTAAAGCCATTGAGATAGATTTTAATAGTGTGTTAGAAAACAAAAATGCCAAAATTAGCTTACAACAAATTATTCGTGAGCTAGAAGCTAGCCAAGAATCCGTATGGAGCCCAATGATTTTAAACGGTAGTGGCTTTGGTATTCTTGCCAACCATTCATTGGTAATGGCTAACTATATTTCTCGCGCAAATGCAGCTTTAATCGATTTAAATGAACTTTTAACCAAAGGATAATGACATGAAAAAAACTTTACTCGCTGGCAGCTTAGCAGCACTGATGTGCGGTACAGCCCAAGCCGATACTTTATTGGGTTTATATATCGGCGGCCAAATTTGGTCAAATGATGCCAGCGGTACTTTTGGTGAAGGCACTGATGATCAGTCAGTTTTTGAATTTGATGATGAAAACCAAGGTAGCTTCTATGTTGCTTTTGAACATCCAATTCCATTAATTCCTAATATAAAAATAGCATCAACAACTCTTGATACGGTTGGTGGTACGCAATTAACAGATACTTTTACCTTTGAAGACATCACTTACCCTGCTGGTACAACATTAGATACAACGCTTGATGCTAGCTATGTTGATTACACGCTTTATTACGAAGTATTCGATAATGATTTATTAACGTTCGATTTCGGTTTAACTGCTCGTGATTTAGATGCTTACATTAAAGTTTCAGCGACAGATAGTAACGGCAGTGATCTTGATATCTCTGGTATTATCCCGATGGCTTATGTTTCTACCATCATTGGTTTACCACTTACTGGTCTAAACGTTTTCGCCGAAGCTAACTTTATTAGTTATGACGATCAAACTATTTATGATGCACAAATTGGCGTCAGCTACGCACTTTTAGACAATGTTGCTGTCGATTTAGATGTAACGCTTGGTTACCGCACAGTGAAATTAGAATTAGATGATTTAGATGGTTTTTACAGTGATTTAACCTATGACGGTTTCTTTGCTGGTGCAGTGGTTCACTTTTAGAACTCAGCCATAAAAGCAAACTCAATCAATATAAGATAAAAGCCGTGGATATTATAAATATCCACGGCTTTTTTATGTCTCAATTGTTTACATCCAAACTTTTTACGTCTAAATGAACTCTAGCATTATACCAAGTCCATTAAGTTATTTCCCACTCAGCTAGAATTAAAAGGTTTAAAGGCAAGGCACTGATTGAAGCGAATGGTTATTCAGGAGAATATGCCCCTGTATTCTCTAATAATCTGCATCCATGCAGCGTCCTTGTCAAAATCAATAACACAGCATGTAAGCCTTTACTTTTTATTAGGTACTCGCCCTTGGGAGCTTGTCAGAAAAGCAATAACTGCACAAATTTGTGAGATATAGAATGACTATACCAGCAAAAATTTTGTTTGTTATAACTCTTCTGGCATAGCTCTGAGGTGGAAATAAATTTAATGGAATTGGTATTATTTATTCAGATGAGAGAAGCGCCCATAACGTTGGTGTAAAATCCCCACTCGTTCTACATACACTTGGGTTTCTTTATAAGGAGGAATGCCGCCATATCTTTTAACAGCCCCTTCTCCTGCATTGTATGCTGCAGAAGCTAATTTATTATCACCCTTATATTTTTTCAGTAAGCGTGCTAAATGTTTAACGCCTCCCTTAATATTCTGCTGAGCACTTAACGAATTCCGTACACCAAGCTCATTCGCTGTGGCAGGCATTAACTGCATCAAACCTTGTGCGCCTTGCTTAGACACGGCTTGCGGATTGAAATGAGATTCAGCATGAATAACGGCTCGAACAAAGGCAGGATCAATATCATATTTCAATGCGGCAGTATTTATGTCATTTCTATATAGCTGTAAATACAGCTTTGCTTTGCGCCAATCAATTAAGGAGTCAACTTCACAAGCATAACAATCAAATCGATAACGGCTAAAATTGACATCAAGTGGTTCAATATCAGAGAATGACGTTACACCTGATGAGGACTTATAGGTGTAAATATTTGCTGACTTTTTGTCAAAAGCATAACTAAAGGTCACAGCTGTAGCTAAAATAAAAAGTAGACTAAAGCGTAAATATTTAAATTTCTTATTTAAAAGCACCTTTATCAATGCTCCCAATTCAATATACTTAACATCGACTAAAATCCTTTCATAATTGTATATTCCATTTTGGAATAAAAAATCGCTATCTATTCCTTTTGATCTGAATGAAATTTGTCTATTCTTCATTCATCAATTGTCATGGGTGAAAATAGTTATGTTGCCAGAGCAGCGCTTATTAAATCAAAATACATCAAATTCAGCAAACAATAGTAGTGCCTTAGATGCAAATCAATTAGCTTCACTACAACAAACCGTTGCTGATTATTCATCACTTCAACTTGCTTGGGCAAGTGGTTATTTAGCCGCGAAAAGCGAACAAGGTCATAATGTCCAGATCGCACCGTCTGCACCAGCGGTTGCTGCAAAGACCTTAACTATTTTATATGCCTCACAAACAGGCAACGCTAAAGGTGTCGCTAGCAAGCTTGAGAAAAGTGCAAAAGCTGCAGGTATCAATGTTGTACTTAAAAACATTGCTGACTATAAAGCCAAAGCCTTAAAGAATGAAAGCCACCTGTTAATAGTCGCTAGTACAAATGGCGAAGGCGAAGCACCAGATGATGCTATTGAATTTCATGAATATTTATTAGGTAAAAAAGCACCTAAATTACCTAATCTTAGCTATAGCGTTTTAGCTTTAGGTGATAGTAGCTATGAATTTTTCTGTCAAACGGGTAAAGATTTTGACGAGCGTTTAAAAGCATTAGGCGCGAAACAAGTTACTGCTCGCGTTGATTGTGACGTAGATTACGACAGTGATTGTGAAAGCTGGACAGCAAGTATTGTTGAAAGCTTAAAAGATGAGCTTACACAATCTACTGCAGGTTTAGCGCCCGTTATTGATTTACCAACTGCAGGCGCTGAAAGTCAGTATTCAAAACAAAATCCATTTGAAGCTGAATTCTCTTTAAGTCAAAAGATTACTGGTCGAGATTCTGCTAAAGATGTTCGTCATATTGAAATTGACTTAGGTGAATCCGGTTTAACTTACCAAGTAGGTGATGCATTAGGCGTTTGGTTTGAAAACGACGCTGATTTAGTTGCAGACTTGATTGCTACGCTAAGTCTTACTGGCGAAGAAAAAATTAAGTTAAAAGTTAATGGCGCAAATCAGGTTTTCACACTAACTGATGCCCTAACTACAGAGTTAGAAATTACACAAACAGCGCCAGCATTTGTTGAATTTTGGGCAAAAATTTCTGGTGATAAAGCGCTTACTAAAATTGCTGCTGATAAAAACACCGCTAGAGAGTACGCTGGTGAGCACCAAATCATCGATGTAGTGAAAGCAGCAAAAACTGAAATTGATCCTCAATTCTTTGTTGAATCACTTCGTAAAATAACTCCGCGTTTGTATTCAATAGCATCAGCACAAGCTGAAGTTGAAGAAGAAGTTCACTTAACCGTTGGTTTAGTAAGTTTCGATGCAAATGGCGAACCACGCACTGGTGGCGCTTCAAGCTTCTTAGCAAACCGCTTAGAAGAAGGTCAGAAAGTACGTGTTTTTGTTGAACACAATGATAATTTCCGTTTACCTCAATCAGATGATACTCCAGTCATTATGATTGGACCAGGTACTGGTGTAGCGCCATTTAGAGCTTTCATGCAAGAACGTGAAGCACGCGATGCCAATGGCGATAACTGGATGTTTTTTGGTGATCAAACTTTCACTCAAGACTTCTTATATCAAGTTGAATGGCAGAATTATTTAAAATCTGGTTTGTTAACACGTATGGACGTAGCCTTTTCTCGCGACCAAGCTGAAAAAGTTTATGTGCAAGACCGATTAAAAGAACAAGCAAGTGATGTTTTTGCTTGGTTAGAACGTGGCGCACACCTATATATTTGTGGTGATGCTAACCGTATGGCCAAAGATGTTCACCAAACCTTGGTAGAAATTATCCAAGAGCACGGTAAATTAAGTGCAGAACAAGCAGAAGACTATTTAAAATCACTTAGATCTAATAAGCGTTACCAGAAGGATGTTTACTAATGAGCAACGATTTCACAAAAGTTGAAAACCCGGTATTAATTGTTGAAGGTAAACAGGCCGACAATGAACGCTTAAAAGCTGAAAGCGATTATCTTCGAGGTACGATTAAAGAAGATCTGCAAGACAGAATGACAGGTGGCTTCACCAGCGATAACTTCCAGTTGATTCGTACTCACGGTATGTATCAACAAGATGACCGCGATATTCGTGCAGAACGTCAAAAACAAAAACTTGAACCATTACATAACGTGATGCTTAGAGCGCGTTTACCTGGTGGTATTATCAATCCAACACAATGGTTGGCTATTGATAAATTTGCTGATGACTATACCTCTTACGGTAGTATTCGCTTAACTACACGTCAAACGTTTCAGTTTCATGGTGTTTTAAAGCCAAATATTAAATTAATGCACCAAACGCTACACAGTGTTGGTTTAGATTCAATTGCTACTGCGGGTGATGTTAACCGTAACGTACTATGTACTTCTAACCCGGTTGAATCAGCATTGCATCAAGAAGCTTACGAATGGGCAACCAAAATCAGTGAGCATTTATTACCAAAAACACGTGCTTATGCCGAGATTTGGTTAGATGAAGAGAAAGTTGAAACAACAGAAGACGATGTAATAGAGCCTGTTTTAGGTAGTAATTATTTACCACGTAAATTTAAAACAACGGTAGTCATTCCGCCAAATAACGACATTGATGTACATGCCAATGACTTAAACTTTGTTGCTATTAGCGAAGGTGGCGAGTTAATTGGTTTTAACGTACTTGTTGGTGGCGGCTTAGCCATGACTCATGGCGATAAAGCGACTTATCCTCGTTGTGCTGACGACTTTGGTTTTATTGCAAAAGAGCATACTTTAGCGATTGCTGCTGCTGTTGTTACTACTCAACGTGATTGGGGAAACCGTGTTAATCGTAAAAATGCTAAAACTAAATATACGTTAGATAGAGTTGGTGTTGATACGTTTAAAGCTGAAGTTGAACGTAGAGCAGGTATAGAGTTCTCTGAATCACGTTCATATGAATTTACTCACCGTGGCGATAACTTTGGCTGGGTTGAAGGTATTGATGGTAAAAATCACTTAACTTTGTTCATAGAAAATGGTCGTATTCTTAATTTTAATGGTAAATCATTAAAAACAGGTATGCTTGAAATAGCCAAAATACATAAAGGTGATTTCCGTTTAACTGCCAACCAAAACTTAATTGTTGCTGGTGTTTCTGCAGAAGATAAAACGATTATTGAACAACTTGCCCGTGAGCACGGTTTAATTAGCGACGGTGTTTCAAATCAACGTAAGAGTTCAATGGCTTGTGTTGCTTTTCCTACTTGTCCATTAGCCATGGCGGAAGCTGAGCGTTACTTACCAAGTTTAGTTGACGATGTTGAAGCTATTCTTGAAAAGAATGGCCTAAAGGATGACAGCATTATCTTACGTGTTACAGGCTGTCCGAATGGTTGTGGCCGTGCAATGCTTGCTGAAATTGGTTTAGTCGGTAAAGGTCCAGGTAAATACAATATGTATCTAGGCAGTGACTTAGCCGGTAGTCGTGTGCCAAAGCTATACAAAGAAAATGTTGATGAAGCTGGCGTGTTGAGCGAAATTGATGCGTTGAGTGCTCGTTGGTCAGCAGAACGTAATGACGGCGAAGCCTTTGGTGATTTCGTTATTCGTGCAGGTATTGTTGAACAAGTTATTGTGAGCTTTAGGGATTTTCACCATGCTTAATACCACCATAGGTACTGCAGATAAAGGGCTTACCAGCCCTTTTGAAGTAGCCTTTCCTCATCCTGCTATAGGAGAGTGGAATCAGTCTTTGGAAAAACAAACGGCAATTGCTCGTGCAGAGTGGGCAATGGAAAATTTGCCAGGCCAGTTTGTTTTATCTTCAAGCTTTGGTATTCAATCGGCGGTAATGTTGCATTTACTTACCCAAGTAGATAGTAATATTCCGGTATTGATAACGGATACAGGACATTTATTTCCTGAAACTTATCAATTTATTGAGCAGTTAACTGATCGTTTGAACTTGAATTTGCAGGTCTATCAAGCCAAAGAAAGCGCAGCATGGCAGCAAGCCAAATATGGTGAAGAATGGGCGCAAAGTGATGATGCACTTAAAGCCTATAACCGCCGTAATAAAGTTGAACCATTAGAGCGTGGTTTATCTGAGCTAAACGCAAATACTTGGTTTTCTGGTGTTCGTCGCCAACAATCGGCTCACCGAGAAGGTTTATCTGTAGTAGGTACGCTGCGTGGTCGTTATAAAGTACATCCGATTATTGATTGGAGTAATAAAGACGTACATGAGTACTTAACTAAGCACAACTTACCGTACCATCCATTATGGGATGAAGGTTACGTATCGGTTGGTGATGTACACAGTACCAAACCATTAACCTTAGGTATGACTGAAGAAGAGACTCGTTTTGGCGGTGGTAACCGTGAATGTGGACTTCATACCGACGGTGATGGTATTTAGTTTTTGCTCACATATAGTGAATAATTAGATCATCTTAAAAAGCTAAAAGAGAAAACTCTTTTAGCTTTTTTTATGCCTATTAATCGATGTATTCATTCAAAATAGGCACGAACAACAGCTAGTTTTATCTTTCTGGTGATTAATTGATAGGTTTGGAGCTTTCTTTTTCGTTTTACGTCGCGGTGGCGACCACACCCAAGGGGCGACGTACCGCCGCGCCTCCCCTTGGAACCCCTGCGACGCCCACTCAGTGAAAACATAAATCATCAATTTTGAGTTTACAGTCAATACCTGCCGATATTCGTCCATGAAAGCGGCAGTCTTCACCATCCATGGCTCAGCTTGACTGACACTTTTCAAAATTGAGATTTATTCACTGAGATGGGATTTGGAGTATTTGGAATCTAAAGGTTATATAAACAAGCTAAATCACTCTTAGCTTATTAGTAAGCAGCCACAATATACACAAGCACCAAGTCTGCTTGAACAAACGCTGAAATGAGTGAAAGTGTTCACGTATATTCATCAGGGATGATGAACAAAGCGATGTCGGCACATGGATGTGCCATCAACACTGTTGCGTCGATAACACTTGAGTGAATTGAAGAATACGTTTGTTAGCAGCTCAGAGGGATTCCAAAGGGAAAAAAAGAGTGGAGGCAGTCTCACTCTTTCTTCTGGGTGCCGTCGCCACCGCGACAAATCATTTTAATCTACTCTGGTCTACTTATTTAACGATCACTTTTGCCACATTCGAGACATTAGCTTTTAGAGACAATCAATACTTCGGATTAGGTTTTGTATCGATAATGCCCAAATAAGGGCATTATAATAGATGGCCAAAATGTGATCAAAGTGGAACACAGCCAACTCTTACGTGTCCTTGTTGATTAGCTTGATACTTAACATTTAGCCATTTTACCCTGTGTTGTTTTTTCAACATTTTCAAAAATGGTCTCTGTATTAAACATTACTTTTGAATGGACTTGAACAGTTGGATAATTATTAATTTCTTTTCCCTGTTTCAGGGAAAAAAGAAGAAAGTGGTGATAACCACTATCATGAAAATACCCCCCCCTAATCCATTGTTTAACTACAAAGTCAACTCCATCTTCCTTTTGATGCTTATTAATGGAATAGATCGCACCACCAAGAGCTGTTCCATTCATTTTTACCTTACTAGTCTGTGATCGGTAACATTGATGTATATATTTATAAACATTACTTTCTAACTCGGTAAAACTAGAATTCGAACTATAGACAGGGCTTACTGTAGAGTCAGACTTTAAGTCTTCTAGGGTATTGACACTGATACAAGCAGACAAAGGTAGTACCAATAAAAATAAAACAAATAATTTCACAAAAACATCCAAAATTTATGGTTAAGTATAGACACGTAAATATCAGGCTTAAAATTGTTGGCTACGATAAGCAACGAAGGATCAAAAGCCAACGGTTTATTCACAAAAGCTACTATTTTCATCCCAAACGTCCTTCTTAGGTATCCTTTTTTTAAAACTAGCAACTTCTAGAAATGTATCATCGGAAGACTTTTCCTTTAGTTTTAGTGCGCACCCTCCTTGTTCAGGGCGTACTTCCACATAATATGTTTTGTCAGTTATTGGGAGGAAAGTACCAAAAATTCGACAATATTGTTTTTCATTAGCTTTGTATCCAAACGCAAAAGAAAACATAGAATCTCCTTTTACTTTTATATAGCTTCTCGAACCAGAAGCTATAGCCTCGCTAAGCTCCCTACCTTTACAAGTTGAGTGCTCCTTAAATATAGAAACACTTCCAGACCCTGTACCGCTATTTACGAATTCTATTGTCGACAATGGACCTACTTTAGGTTCACTATAACTCTGATAATTAAGCGCACATGAGCTTAAAAATAACAATGAAAAATATAGACTTGAATATTTCATCCTCCCTCCTTGATTGAAAACATAACGTTTATTATGGAGACTTCTCAGTAAAGCCCATCCCATAAAGATCATTTAATTCGCATTAATATCCCATAATTTCAAAGCATTATAAACCAAAACCTTATAGTTTTTGTCAAACCTAGGATATTACTGAGACTTCTCAGTAATATCCTTTTCTAAAAATGTTAATTCTTATATTTTCACGGGTTTAAAGTACTTAGTTAACTGGTTGAGGTGTGTTACTGAGAAGTATCAATAACATGATAGAAATAATGCATTAGAAAATGTAAGGCTAAAAGTTTTAGACTAACGTCAGTAATGCGCACCAAGTTGTCTTAACAAACACTAGAGTATCCACAATCAGGCCGTATCTTAGTTTTGTGTTAGAGCTCTTAAGCTCGTTCTATTGAAAAACTCTGTACTTCACTTATGTCCTTGATACCCAGCGCTAGCATTATCAGTCTATCAACACCTAATGCTACACCTGAACATTGTGGCAAACCATGATTTAAGGCCGCAATAAAGTTTTTATCTATGGGTTTAACAGATAATCCTTGAACTACTCTTTTAGCATTATCCTGTTCAAAACGTATCACTTGTTCATTAGCATTAGTTAATTCATTAAAACCATTCACTAACTCAATCCCTTTGAAGTAACATTCAAATCGTTGTGCCACCCGAGGATCATCAGTTGATCTTTTTGCCAATGATGCTTGTGCTATTGGAAAATCATAAATAAACTGAGGTTCATTAACTCCAATAGTTGGCTCAATAATTTCAGTGAATATAAACTGAAGAAGCAAATCTGCATCATTCATTTTAATCAGCCAATCAGCAGCCTTATTATATTTATTTAATACCTCAACAAGTTCATCGAAAGTGGCCACTAAGGGGTCAACAGAAATAGTTTCAATAAATATATCTTGATAGCTAGTAAATAACACCTTATCACCACCTATAACGACTTGTAGTAACTCAGCCACCTCAGACATCAATTCAAACTGGTCGAAGCCAATACGGTACCATTCAAGCATTGTGAACTCAGGGTTGTGATGACTTCCTGATTCTTCATGACGAAATGCTTTCGCTATTTGATAAATACAACCATAGCCGGAGGCAAGTAATCGCTTCATATGAAATTCTGGTGAGGTTTGTAAAAACAATTCTGTTGAGTGACCCGCTGGACTGTCTGCTAAAAAATCATATTTACAAGAAAGTGCGTCCAAATAAACATCTGTCACTGTACCTTGAGATAAAGCAGGTGTTTCAACTTCACATACATTACGCTCAGCAAAAAACTGTCTAATTTGTTGTAGTATCTCTGCCCTTCTTTGGGCGTTTTTCCAAGTTAGTGCACTTTGCCAAGTCATGTGAGTTCCTGTTGATGCTTTAATTGGTAAGTGAAAGGTCGAAAAACCAGGCCATGGATTTCCGATAAGAAACCTCGGAAATGACGACTGATATTTTATAGGCTCTGGCGAGGTAATCAATCAATTTACTTAATATATCACTCAATAGATGACTTAGAGCTGCATCGAATTTCAGGCACAAAAAAGGCCGCGTTAGCGACCTTCTTTATTCGATATTATTTCTAATATGGATTGATAAATTAATTCAATGCTAGGTGAACTGTTAGCAAAGCGGAAGCACGGAGTTGACGTGAGTCAATGAGTACTTCCAATGCCGCTAACAGGAGTTCTAGCGAAAATTAGTTATCAACTAGTCCATAATCTTAGAAACAACACCAGCACCAACAGTACGACCACCTTCACGGATTGCGAAGCGTAAACCTTCGTCCATCGCTACTGGGTTGATTAGCTCAACAACAAACTTAAGGTTGTCACCAGGCATTACCATTTCAACACCTTCAGGAAGCTCTACAGCACCTGTGATATCTGTTGTACGGAAGTAAAACTGTGGACGGTATCCTTTAAAGAATGGAGTATGACGACCACCTTCATCTTTAGAAAGTACGTATACTTCTGATTCGAATTTAGTGTGAGGTAAGATTGAACCAGGTGCACATAGTACTTGACCACGTTCAACATCTTCACGCTTAAGACCACGTAGAAGAACACCACAGTTCTCGCCAGCACGACCTTCGTCAAGAAGCTTACGGAACATTTCAACACCAGTACAAGTTGATTTTTGTGTATCACGGATACCAACAACTTCTACTTCTTCACCAACTTTGATGATACCACGTTCAACACGACCAGTTACAACTGTACCACGGCCTGAAATTGAGAATACATCTTCGATAGGCATGATGAATGCACCGTCGATTGCACGCTCTGGCTCTGGAATGTAAGTATCTAATGCATCTGCAAGTTCGATTACTTTCGCTTCCCATTTCTCTTCGCCTTGAAGAGCACCTAAAGCTGAACCTTGGATTACTGGTAAGTCATCACCTGGGAAATCATATTCAGAAAGAAGTTCACGAACTTCCATTTCTACTAATTCTAGTAATTCTTCATCATCAACAACATCACATTTGTTCATGAAAACGATGATGAAAGGAACACCAACTTGACGTGAAAGCAAGATGTGCTCACGTGTTTGTGGCATAGGACCATCTGTAGCAGCAACTACTAAGATAGCGCCATCCATTTGTGCAGCACCAGTGATCATGTTTTTGATATAATCAGCATGGCCAGGACAATCTACGTGTGCGTAGTGACGTGACTCAGTATCGTATTCGATGTGAGAAGTATTGATTGTAATACCACGTTCACGTTCTTCAGGAGCGTTATCGATTTGTGCGAAATCTTTAACTTCACCACCGTGAACTTTAGTCAATACAGCAGAGATTGCAGCTGTTAAAGTTGTTTTACCGTGATCTACGTGACCGATAGTACCAACGTTAACATGTGGTTTTAGACGTTCAAATTTTTCTTTAGCCATTTTTCAATTACCTTTAAGTTTAGTAAACTATATAAATTAAAAGGCGCAGTCAAAATGACCTTGCCAGATGTAAATATTAAATATTCGAGTAATGGATTCTCTAACGAGTTTCCATAATTTTTTGTGCTACCAATTTCGGCGCTTCATTATACTGCTGAAACTCCATAGAGTAAGATGCACGGCCTTGAGTAGCACTACGCAAGTCGGTAGCATAGCCAAACATTTCAGCTAGTGGTACCAATGCATTTACAATTTTCGAACCTGCTGGACCTTCGTCCATACCGTCAATCATACCGCGTCGACGATTTAAGTCACCTACAACATCACCCATATTGGCTTCTGGCGTAGTTACTTCTACTTTCATCATTGGCTCTAAAATAACAGGGTTTGCTTCAAGCGCACCTTTTCTAAAGCCCATAGAAGCAGCAACTTTAAATGCTATCTCGTTAGAGTCAACATCATGAAAAGACCCATCATAAAGAGTGACTTTTATGTCTAATAAAGGATAACCCGCTAAAACACCGCTATCCATTTGCTCTTTACAGCCTTTTTCTACTGCAGGAATAAATTCTTTCGGTACTGCACCGCCAACGATTTCGTTAACGAATTCAAAACCAGCACCTTCTTCATTTGGTTCCATTTTCAACCAAACATGGCCAAACTGGCCTTTACCACCAGATTGACGAACAAACTTACCTTCAACTTCAACAGTACCGCGAATAGTTTCTCGGTATGAAACTTGTGGGTTACCTACATTACATTCAACACCAAATTCACGTTTCATACGTTCAACAAGGATGTCTAAGTGTAGCTCTCCCATGCCAGAGATAATAGTCTGGCCAGTTTCATCATCAGTTGCCACTCTAAACGAGGGGTCTTCTGCGGCAAGTTTACCTAAAGCAACACCCATTTTCTCTTGTGCTGCGAGTGTTCTAGGCTCTACAGCAACAGAAATAACCGGTTCAGGAAATTCCATTCGCTCTAGCGTGATAACATGTTTCGCATCACATAACGTATCACCCGTAGTGACATCTTTCAAACCAATTGCAGCGGCAATATCACCCGCGCGAACTTCTTTAATCTCTTGTCTGTCGTTAGCATGCATTTGTACTATACGACCAAAGCGTTCTTTCTTACCCTTTACTGGGTTATATACGCTATCACCTGTTTGCACCACACCTGAATATACACGGAAGAATGTGAGTGTACCAACAAATGGGTCTGTCGCTATTTTAAACGCTAGTGCTGAAAATGGGGCGGAATCATCTGCAGGTCGACTGCCTTCAGTTTCATCTTTATCATCATTGATGCCGGTAATCGCAGCAACTTCTGTTGGCGATGGTAAATATTCAATAACGGCATCAAGAACCGCTTGAACACCTTTGTTTTTAAAGGCACTACCACAACTACACAAGATAATGTCATTCGCTAGCGTACGAATACGTAAACCTTCTTTAATTTCTTCTTCGGTTAAATCACCTTCTTCAAGGTATTTATCCATTAATTCTTCGGTAGCTTCAGCGGCTTCAGAAACAAGGTTTTCACGCCATTCTTCAGCAAGTTCTTGCATATCTGCAGGAATCTCTTCATAGCTAAAGGTCATTCCCTGATCACTTGCGTTCCAGTTGATCGCCTTCATTTTTACTAGATCAACAATACCTTCAAAATCATCTTCAGCGCCGATAGCTAAATGAATAGGTACTGCATTTGCACCTAAACGTGTTTTAAGCTGTTCAACAACATATAAGAAGTCAGCACCTGTTCTATCCATTTTGTTAACAAAAACGATACGTGGTACTGCATACTTCTCCATTTGACGCCAAACTGTCTCGGTTTGTGGCTGAACACCTGAAGAACCACAAAGTACTAGTACAGCACCATCAAGTACACGTAGTGAACGCTCAACTTCGATAGTAAAATCAACATGACCTGGAGTATCAATAATATTGATACGATGATCATCAAATTGACCTTCCATTCCCTTCCAGAAACATGTCGTTGCTGCTGAGGTTATGGTTATACCACGTTCTTGCTCTTGTTCCATCCAGTCCATAGTGGCCGCGCCGTCATGCACTTCACCAATTTTATGAGATAGACCTGTATAGAATAATACGCGTTCTGTGGTTGTCGTTTTACCTGCATCTACATGCGCACAGATACCAATATTTCGGTAGCGCTCTATAGGGGTGATACGGGCCAAAATGAAATCCTCTTACTATTACCGATCAATAAACCAGTAATATATGTTTAGTGTTATTAATTAAATATTCGTGAATGAGTATAACTCAACAGCCAAACACTTAATTAATAAAACTTCAACTCAGTTGCCGAGATAGTGATAAAAGCACTAGTCCGTAAAATGAGTATGGCTAGCAAGAGTAACTCTTGCTAGCCATGTATCTACCTTTGAGTAAACCCAAAAGTAGATAATACAATCAGTCAATACTGCTAGCTTACCAGCGGTAGTGAGCGAATGCTTTGTTAGCATCAGCCATACGGTGAACGTCTTCACGTTTCTTAACCGCTGAACCTTTGCTGTCAGACGCATCTAACATTTCGTTAGCTAGGCGCTGAGCCATTGATTTTTCACCACGTTTACGAGCTGCTTCAACTAACCAACGCATGGCTAGAGCATTACGACGCACTGGACGTACTTCAACTGGAACTTGATAAGTAGAACCACCAACACGACGAGATTTAACTTCGACAGATGGACGGATGTTATCTAAAGCTAGTTCGAAAAGCTCTAAATGAGTTTTCTCGCTATCTTTTGCAGTTAAAATATCTAATGCACCGTATACAATTTTTTCGGCAGTAGATTTTTTACCATCAACCATAAGGATGTTGATGAATTTTGCTAAAAGTTCGTTATGGAACTTAGGATCTGGCAATATTTGACGTTGCCCAACGACGCGTCTTCTTGGCATCTTAATTCTCCGTGTTATTCAGGTTTAACCCAAAATACATAAATTTAAAAAATTTTTAATTTGGCCTTACTTAACGTTTCTATCTCTACCTATTCACTAGGCAAAAAATGGAAAACTTAAGATTTAGGTCGTTTAGCACCGTATTTAGAACGGCCTTGTCTTCTGTCGCTTACACCAGAACAATCTAGTGCGCCACGAACGGTGTGATAACGCACACCAGGTAAATCTTTAACACGACCACCACGGATTAAAATCACGCTATGCTCTTGTAAGTTATGACCTTCACCACCAATGTAAGAAGTTACTTCGAAGCCGTTAGTTAAACGAACACGAGCTACTTTACGTAATGCTGAGTTAGGTTTTTTTGGTGTAGTAGTATACACACGAGTACATACGCCACGACGTTGTGGACAAGCTTGTAACGCTGGAACGTTACTTTTTGTTACTTGTCTAACACGTGGTTTACGTACTAGTTGGTTAATAGTTGCCATTATAGCTCCTGATTAGTTGTTACCAAGGAAAGTAGCCTTAGTAAATTTGTGCGCAAACCTTCAATCAATGGGAAAGGTCTACGCGCTCGTAATATGTCTTTTACCTTTATAAAAGCGCGAAATTCATCACGCTTTTTATATTAAGCACACTGGGCACAGAATATAAGGTCGCGAAATTCTATAGGTCAATGATTGAGCTGTCAAGTATTTATACCAATTACGCTAACTAAGTGATCATTTTCAAATAGCTAAACGATCCTATAATGATGTTGGTTTCATAAATTACACTCAGTTATCGCTCGATCAAATGTCTTGTTAATTGGAGTCTATTTTTGTTTAATTCTCTAACTTTATTTAATGTAGTTAGCATTAGTTTTCTCGATATTTTTTTTCGCTAAAAACAAAAAACCGCACCTTTTTCAAGGTACGGTTTTATTTTAACGCTTAACTATATTAAATAGCGGGCTAACCCTTAAAAGACGTTACTAGTTATTTCCAGAAAGTAAATCTGAATTTAGCGCATCAGTTAATGCTTTTTCTGCATCATCCGCTGAAACGGTAGATTCAACAGCTGGTGCTAAAGCAGCAGCTTTACGTCTTGCTCGTTCCTGATGGTACGAATAACCTGTACCTGCCGGGATTAAACGACCAACGATAACGTTCTCTTTCAAGCCACGTAGACCATCTTTCTTACCTGCAACTGCAGCTTCAGTAAGTACACGTGTAGTTTCTTGGAAAGACGCCGCTGAAATGAATGATTCAGTTGCAAGTGATGCTTTAGTAATACCCATCATCTGCATTTCATATTCAGCTGGTTGCTTACCTTCAGCTTCAAGTTCACGGTTCGAGATATTCACTCGCGCCACTTCAACTTGCTCACCTTTTAGGAAAGTAGAATCACCTGCATCAAGAATTTCACACTTACGGATCATTTGACGTACGATAACTTCAATGTGCTTATCGTTAATCTTAACACCCTGTAGACGGTAAACTTCTTGTACTTCGTTAACAATGTAGTTAGCAACTGGAGCAACACCACGTAAACGCAAGATATCATGTGGAGATTCAGGACCATCGGCAATAACTTCACCTTTGATTACTGGCTCACCTTCATAGATATTTAATAGACGCGTTTTCGGAATCATCTCTTCGTATACTTCACCGCTAGGCTGAGTAATCAATAAGCGTACTTTACCTTTAGTTTCTTTACCAAAAGCAACAACACCTGTTTTCTCTGCAAGAATCGCAGGAAGTTTAGGTTTACGCGCTTCAAATAAATCAGCAACACGAGGAAGACCACCGGTAATATCACGAGTTTTTGAACTTGCTTGTGGTATACGAGCTAGTGCATCACCAACGCCAACATCCGCGCCATCTTCAAGGTTAACAATCGCATTACCTGGAAGATAGTAAAGTGCCGGAATTTCAGTACCAGCAATCATTACTTCTTTGCCTTTCGCATCAACAAGTTTCAATGCTGGACGCATTTCTTTACCTGTTGCATTACGTTGTGCAGCGTCAGTAATAACGATACTTGATAAACCAGTTAACTCATCAGTTTGGCGAACCATAGTTACGCCATCAGCTAGGTCAACGAATTGAACCTTACCTGCCACTTCTGTGATGATAGGATGCGTATGTGGGTCCCAGTTAGCGATAGTATCGCCAGAGTTCACTGCTTCGCCGTCATTCTTAGAAAGTACAGAACCGTAAGGAACTTTATAACGTTCTTTCTCACGACCCATTTCATCAATGATTGTTAACTCTGATGAACGAGACGTAATTACAAGATGTTTCTCTGAGTTTGTTACAAACTTAGCGTTTTGTAACTTCAAAGTACCTGTGTTTTTAACTTGTACGCTGCTTTCAGCAGTAGCACGAGATGCAGCACCACCGATATGGAACGTACGCATTGTTAACTGTGTACCAGGTTCACCAATTGATTGTGCAGCAACTACACCAATAGCTTCACCTTGGTTGATCATATGGCCACGAGCCAAATCACGACCGTAACAATTAGCACAAATACCAAAGTCAGTCTTACAAGTAATGATTGAACGTACTTTGATTTGATCTACTGAGTTATCTTCAATAACATCACAAAGTGCTTCATCAATGAGTGTATTACGTGGAAGTAATACTTCATCAGTACCTGGAATTAATACGTCATCACAAACAACACGACCTAATACACGTTCACGTAATGGTTCAACAACATCACCACCTTCAATTAGTGGCGTCATTAATAAACCGTCATGTGTACCACAGTCATGGTTAGTAACAACCAAATCTTGTGCAACATCAACTAAACGACGAGTTAGATAACCCGAGTTAGCTGTTTTAAGTGCAGTATCGGCAAGACCTTTACGCGCACCATGAGTTGAGATGAAGTATTGTAATACAGTCAGACCTTCACGGAAGTTAGCTTTGATTGGCGTTTCGATAATTGAACCATCTGGTTTAGCCATCAAACCACGCATACCCGCTAATTGACGAATCTGTGCAGCACTACCACGAGCACCCGAGTCAGCCATCATAAAGATTGAGTTGAAAGAATCTTGTTCTTCCATTTCGCCGTCTCTATTCTTAACCATCTCTTTAGATAAGTTATCCATCATCGCTTTCGAAACTTTTTCGTTAGCAGATGACCAAATATCGATTACTTTGTTGTACTTCTCACCGGCAGTTACTAGACCTTGGTCAAACTGGGCTTGAATTTCAGCAACTTCAGCTTCTGAATCTTCAACAATCGTATACTTAGCTTCAGGAATAACCATATCGTCGATGCCAACAGAACAACCTGCAATCATCGCGTAATGGAAACCTGTATACATGATTTGATCAGCAAACATTACTGTTTCTTTCAAACCTAAGTTACGGTAAGCATGGTTAATCAATTTTGAAATTGGTTTTTTACCAAGTGGCTTGTCAATTAGGTCATAAGGTAAGCCCTTAGGACATACTTGCCACATAATTGCGCGACCAACAGTAGTATCACGTAATTTAGTTACTGGTTCCCATTCACCGTCAGCATTTTTAACGTGCTCAGTGATACGAACTTTGATACGAGCATGAAGTTCAGCTACACCAGTACGGTAAGCTTTTTCTACTTCTTTCTCGTCAGTAAAGTACATGCCTTCACCTAAACCATTAATACGGAATCTTGTTAGGTAATAAAGACCTAATACAACATCCTGTGATGGTACGATGATTGGTTCACCGTTAGCTGGTGCTAGAACGTTGTTCGTTGACATCATCAACGTACGTGCTTCCATTTGTGCTTCGATTGTCAACGGTACGTGTACCGCCATTTGGTCACCATCGAAATCGGCATTGTATGCCGCACAAACTAGTGGATGAAGATGAATCGCTTTACCTTCAATTAACACTGGTTCAAAAGCTTGGATACCCAATCTATGAAGTGTTGGTGCACGGTTAAGCATTACTGGATGTTCACGGATTACTTCATCAAGTACATCCCAAACTTCAGCGCCTTCACGTTCAACTAATTTTTTAGCTGCTTTAATCGTTGTTGCTAAACCACGTGCCTCTAATTTACCGTAAATAAATGGCTTGAATAATTCAAGTGCCATCTTTTTAGGTAAACCACATTGATGTAATTTCAATGTAGGACCAACAGTGATTACAGAACGACCTGAATAATCTACACGCTTACCAAGTAAATTCTGACGGAAACGACCTTGCTTACCTTTAATCATATCGGCAAGAGATTTAAGAGGACGTTTGTTAGAACCGGTAATTGCACGACCACGACGACCGTTATCTAAAAGTGCATCAACAGATTCTTGTAACATACGTTTTTCGTTACGTACAATAATATCTGGAGCAACTAAGTCTAGAAGACGTTTTAGACGGTTGTTACGGTTAATAACACGACGGTATAAATCGTTAAGATCAGAAGTCGCAAAACGACCACCATCTAGTGGTACTAACGGACGTAAATCTGGCGGTAAAATTGGTAGAACATTCATAATCATCCACTCAGGTTTGTTACCTGAGGCAGCGAATGCTTCCATTAATTTTAAACGCTTAGTGATTTTTTTACGTTTAGTTTCACTACCGATTTCTGGTAATTCTTCACGCATTTGCGCTACTTCACCGTCTAAATCGATTTGTTGTAGTAAAGCTAATACCGCTTCAGCACCCATTAAGGCGTCAAATTCATCACCGTGCTCTTCTAACGCATCAAGATATTCTTCTTCCGTTAGAATTTGGCTTTTTTCTAATGTCGTTAAACCAGGTTCGGTTACAACATATGATTCAAAATAAAGCACACGCTCAATATCACGTAACGTCATATCAAGTAGTAAACCAATACGTGATGGTAATGATTTTAAGAACCAAATGTGAGCCACTGGACTTGCTAATTCGATATGACCCATACGGTCACGACGAACTTTAGTCAATGTAACTTCTACGCCACATTTTTCACAGATAACACCACGATGCTTTAAACGCTTGTATTTGCCACAAAGACATTCGTAGTCTTTTACTGGGCCAAAAATACGTGCACAGAATAAGCCGTCACGTTCTGGCTTAAAAGTACGGTAGTTAATGGTTTCTGGCTTTTTAACTTCACCAAATGACCAAGAACGTACCAAATCTGGCGACGCTAAGCCGATGCGAATACCATCGAAATCTTCGGTTTGATTCTGTTGCTTAAGAAACTTAAGTAAATCTTTCACACACTTCTCCTGTCGGAGTTAAACTTTGAGAAGAAGGCAAAATAATTTGCCTTCTTCGCTTACTGGCTTACCCATCAGGATAAGCGCAGTTGACTTATGGTTTGAAACCTAGTCTTTGTCCAACTCGATGTTAATACCTAACGAGCGGATTTCTTTCAACAATACGTTGAATGACTCAGGAATACCTGGTTCCATACGATGATCACCATCAACTAAGTTTTTATACATCTTAGTACGACCGTTAACATCATCAGACTTAACCGTAAGCATTTCTTGCAAGGTATAAGCGGCACCGTATGCTTCAAGTGCCCATACTTCCATCTCACCGAAACGCTGACCACCGAACTGAGCTTTACCACCAAGTGGTTGCTGAGTTACTAGTGAGTATGAACCAGTTGAACGAGCATGCATTTTGTCATCAACTAAATGGTTTAGTTTTAACATATACATATAACCAACAGTAACCGGACGTTCAAACTCACGACCTGTACGGCCATCAGTTAAGACGAACTGACCACTTTGTGGCATATCAGCAAGCTCAAATAACTCTTTAATTTCTTTTTCAGCTGCGCCATCAAATGCTGGTGTAGCAATAGGTAAACCTGCACGTAAATTGCCGGCTAAACGTAATACTTCATCATCAGAGAAACTAGCAATATCAACTTCTTGACGAGATTCACCAACATTGTAAACATCTTGTAAGAAGTTACGTAGTTTGTGAATTTCTTGCTGTGCTTCTAGCATACGGTTGATCTTCTCACCGATACCGCGTGCAGCCATACCTAAGTGAGTTTCTAAGATCTGACCAATGTTCATACGTGATGGAACACCTAACGGGTTCAATACGATATCAACTGGAACACCGAACTGATCGTATGGCATATCTTCAACAGGTACTACGTTTGAAATAACACCCTTATTACCATGACGACCAGCCATCTTATCACCAGGCTGGATGTGGCGTTTAACAGCTAAGTAAACCTTAACAATTTTTAATACGCCAGGTTGTAAGTCATCACCTTGAGTGATCTTACGACGCTTAACTTCAAACTTCTTATCAAAATCTTCTTTGATATTATCAAATTGCTCAGCAATTTGCTCAAGTTCAGCTTGTTGCACTTCATCAGCTAAGTTTTGTGTTAACCACTTGTCACGAGACATAGACGTTAAGTCTGACTCGTTAAGACCTGCTGATAACAATAGTTTCTTAGTACGTGCGTAAATACCATCTTCTAAAATGCTTAATTCATCGCCAAGATCTTTCTTAACTTCTTTAAGTTGCATTTGTTCAATTTCAACTGCACGAGCATCTTTTTCAACACCGTCGCGAGTAAATATTTGAACATCGATGATAGTACCTTTAACAGAGTTAGGTACACGTAATGAACTATCTTTAACGTCAGCAGCTTTCTCACCGAAAATTGCACGTAGTAGTTTTTCTTCTGGTGTAAGCTGTGTTTCACCTTTTGGTGTTACTTTACCTACTAAGATATCACCACCATTTACTTCAGCACCAATATAAACAACACCCGCTTCATCTAATTTAGATAATGCTGATTCGCCTACATTTGGAATATCTGCCGTAATTTCTTCACTACCCAATTTAGTATCACGTGCAATACACGTTAACTCTTGAATGTGAATAGTAGTAAATCTATCCTCTATTGCAACACGTTCAGATAACAACATTGAATCTTCAAAGTTGTAACCATTCCACGGCATAAAGGCGATACGCATGTTTTGACCTAAAGCCAATTCACCCATATCAGTTGAAGGACCATCAGCTAATACATCACCACGTACAACTGGCTCACCCATACGACACACTGGACGTTGGTTGATACAAGTATTTTGGTTAGAACGCGTGTATTTAGTTAAGTTATAAATATCAATACCGGCTTCACCAGCATGCATTTCATTTTCATTAACTTTAACAACAATGCGTGATGCATCAACATAGCTCACTACACCGCCACGTTTGGCAACTGCAGTTACACCTGAATCAACCGCTACTACTTTTTCCATACCAGTACCAACAAGAGGTTTATCAACTCTTAAGGTTGGTACAGCTTGACGTTGCATGTTCGAGCCCATCAAGGCTCTGTTTGCATCATCGTGTTCAAGGAATGGAATTAGTGACGCCGCAACAGAAATAATTTGTTGTGGTGATACATCCATATATTGAACTTCAGCAGAAGCTTTTAATGTAAATTCATTTTTATGACGACAGTTAACTAAATCTTGAAGCAACTTATTGCTGCTATCACGTTCAGCATTTGCCTGAGCGATAACAAAGTTACCCTCTTCAATTGCTGACAAATAGTCAATATCATCTGTCACTAAACCGTCAATAACTTTGCGGTATGGTGTTTCTAAGAAACCAAAGTCATTAGTACGTGCGTAACAAGAAAGCGAGTTGATCAAACCAATGTTTGGACCCTCTGGCGTTTCGATTGGACAAACACGACCGTAATGCGTTGGATGTACATCTCGTACTTCAAAACCAGCACGTTCACGGGTTAAACCACCCGGCCCTAAGGCAGAAATACGACGCTTATGCGTTACTTCTGATAACGGGTTGTTTTGATCCATAAACTGTGACAATTGTGATGAGCCAAAGAACTCTTTCACTGCCGCAGAAATTGGCTTAGCATTGATTAAATCTTGTGGCATGATTGCATCTAAGTCACCAAGACTTAAGCGCTCACGTACCGCACGTTCTACACGAACAAGACCAACTCGGAATTGGTTTTCAGCCATTTCGCCAACTGAACGAATACGACGGTTACCTAAGTGATCGATATCATCTACTTCACCTTTACCGTCACGAATACCAATTAAGGTCTTCATTACTGAGATAATGTCTTCTTTAGACAAAATACCAGTACCAACATCGTCTGCATTGCCAACACGACGGTTGAACTTCATACGACCTACCGTTGATAAGTCATAACGTTCTGATGCGAAGAATAAGTTAGAGAACAATCCTTCAGCAGCGTCTTTTGTTGGTGGCTCGCCTGGACGCATCATGCGGTAAACTTCAACTAAAGCTTCAAGCTTGTTAGTTGAACTATCAACACGAAGTGTATCTGACATATATGAACCAACATCAAATTCGTTCATGTATAAAGTAGATAATACTTTATGGCCCGCTTGGCTAAGCTCGGCTAATAATTCTAAAGTGATAATTGCGTTTGCTTCAGCAATTACTTCACCTGTAGATTTGTCGATGTAAGCTTTTGATAAAACACGACCAACGATATAATCTGCTGGTACTTCTAGCTTATCTAATTTAGCTTTTGATAAAGCGCGAATGTGGCGTGCAGTAATACGACGGCCAGACTCAACTAAAACTTCACCCTTTTTGATTGAAATATCAAAAATAGCTGTTTCACCACGAAGACGTTCAGGGATAAGATCCATGATCAACTTATCACCTTTAATGGTGTAATCAGTTGTGTCATAGAACATCGCTAGAATTTCTTCTGTAGAATATTCTAATGCACGTAAGATAATTGACGCTGGTAATTTACGACGTCTATCTATACGAACAAATAAGTTATCTTTTGGATCGAATTCAAAGTCTAACCATGAACCGCGGTAAGGAATAACGCGTGCGTTATATAATACTTTACCCGATGAGTGAGTTTTACCTTTATCGTGATCAAAGAATACACCTGGAGAACGATGTAATTGTGAAACGATAACACGCTCAGTACCATTGATTACGAAAGTACCGTTATCTGTCATCAACGGGATTTCGCCCATGTACACTTCTTGCTCTTTGATATCTTTAACAGTACCTGCTGCGGCTTCTTTATCGTATACCACTAAACGTAATTTTACGCGTAATGGTGCAGAATAAGTCACACCACGAATTTGACATTCTTTAACGTCAAATAATGGTTCACCTAAACGATAGCTTACATATTGTAATTCTGAGCTACCTGAATAAGCTTTAATTGGGAAAATAGAACGAAAAGCAGCCTCTAGACCGGTTTCACCTGTTGCATCAATATCAATAAACTTGCGGAAAGAATCGAGTTGAATGGACAACAAGAATGGATATTCCATTACTTGTGCACTTTTACCAAAGTCCTTTCTAATTCGCTTTTTCTCAAAGTATGAGTAAGCCATGGGGTTCCTCAGCTTGCTGGTTATGGCCAAATCTGCCCACTGAGCGAAGCTCAGTTAGACAGGTTATGCTGTAATATTTACGTCTAAATATTACTAGATGATTCTCTAATAATTAGAAAAATCACCTAAACGCTAATAATACGTTACTAAAGAATGAAAAAAATTTATTCTCTAACAACAAAAGCGCAAAAAGGCCGGTGACGTTTAAATCACCAGCCATGCCTTTTCAGGCAAATAATCTGTTTAAAAACAGATTATTTGATCTCAACAGAAGCACCAGCTTCTTCAAGAAGTTTCTTAAGTTCTTCAGCTTCAGCTTTTTCTACGCCTTCTTTGATCGCTTTAGGAGCAGATTCAACTAAGTCTTTAGCTTCTTTAAGGCCTAAACCTGTAGCGCCACGAACTGCTTTGATTACTGCAACTTTCTTCTCACCGAAGCTAGTCATAACAACATCAAATTCAGTTTGTTCTTCAGCAGCTTCAGCAGGTCCAGCAGCTGCAACAGCAGCAGAAGCAGAAACACCAAATTTTTCTTCCATTGCTTCGATTAAAGCAACAACGTCCATTACTGACATTTCAGCAACTGCGTTTAAGATATCGTCTTTAGAAATAGACATACTATAATTTCCTAATTTTTAATAAACAGGCCATTTTTACTTTTCTTATTAAGTAATAGAGCACTGTTTGAAATAACTATAAATACAAAAAGCTTGGTTATAAGCAAAAAGCTTATATAACCTATGCAGCTTCCTGTTCTTTCTGATCGCGTATAGCAGCAAACGTGCGGGCTAATTTGCCTGCAGATGCTTCTTTCATAACGCTCATCAAACGTGAAATCGCTTCGTCGTAAGTAGGTAGCTTAGCTAACATATTTACGTCTACTGCGTTACCTTCAAATGCAGCTGCTTTTAATTCAAAGTTTTCGTTAGCTTTAGCGAAATCTGAGAATAAACGTGCAGCAGCACCTGGGTGTTCACTTGAAAAAGCAATTAATGAAGGACCTTTAAATACGTCAGAAACACATTCAAATTCAGTACCTTCTACTGCACGACGTGCTAATGTGTTACGGACAACTTTCATCCATACGCCATTTTCACGTGCTTGCTTACGCAATACAGTAATTGCTTCAACTGCAACACCACGGGCATCCGCGATTACAACTGAGTGAGCGCCATTAGCAGCTTCTTGAACTTCAGCAACAATTGCTTTTTTGTCATCAAGATTGATAGCCATTGGCTTTAACTCCTGGTTCAGACCGGTAAAAAGTACCGGTATTTACAATCCTTAGCTAATAATTACTTACTAGCTAAGCCATAACGGCGAGGACCAGAAAAATCTAGGAAATATCTGGGTAATCACCATCTACGTAGGATAAATTAAGTAGTTAAATCAGAAGAAATAACTACACCTACGGTCTTGGACGGGGGTTGTGTATTTATCAGTAATTGATACTGAAAATTGCACAACTCCTACCAAAATTTAAGGGGCGAAATTATAGATTATAATTTCGCCCTTGTAAAGATTCAATACACAAAACTTTACTCAATAATATTATACGTAATAAATTACAGGTAATATTAAGCTTGAGTTAGTGTTGCTTGGTTGACGACAACGCCGGCACCCATAGTTGTAGAAAGAGAAACTTTCTTCAAGTATTGACCTTTAGCATTTGCAGGTTTTGCTTTTTTAAGCGCTTCAAGCAATGCTTCTAAGTTTTCTTGCAATTGTGCAGGTTCGAAATCAGCCTTACCAATAGTAGTATGGATGATACCGTTCTTGTCGTTGCGGTAACGGATCTGACCAGACTTAGCGTTTTTAACAGCGCCAGCTACGTCAGGAGTTACTGTACCAACTTTAGGGTTAGGCATTAAACCACGTGGGCCTAAGATTTGACCTAGTTGACCAACAACACGCATTGCATCAGGAGAAGCAATAACAACGTCGAAGTTCATTTCGCCAGCTTTTACTTGCGCAGCTAAATCGTCCATACCTACAACGTCAGCACCAGCTGCTAAAGCTTTCTCTGCGTTTGCACCTTGTGTAAATACAGCAACACGTACATCACGGCCAGTACCATTTGGTAATACTGTAGCGCCACGAACGTTTTGATCTGATTTACGAGCATCAATACCAAGATTTACTGCAACATCTACGCTTTCACGGAAGTTAGCAGTAGCAAATTCTTTTAATAAAGAAACAGCTTCGTTGATATCATATTCTTTTAATACGTCTACTTTTTCACGGATAAGACGAGCGCGTTTTGATAATTTAGCCATTGATTAGTCCTCTACCACTAAACCCATTGAACGAGCAGAACCCGCAATGGTACGCACTGCAGCTTCAAGTGAACCAGCAGTTAAATCAGGTTCTTTTGTCTTAACGATTTCTTCAAGTTGAGCTGTAGTAACAGTTCCAACTTTATCAGTGTTAGGACGACCAGAGCCGCTTTTGATTCCAGCAGCTTTTTTCAATAAGAAAGAAGCAGGTGGAGTTTTTGTTTCGAAAGTAAACGAACGGTCACTATATACAGTAATTACTACTGGAACCGGAGCGCCTTTTTCTAAAGAATCTGTTTTCGCATTGAACGCTTTACAGAATTCCATGATGTTAACACCATGTTGACCTAATGCAGGACCAACTGGTGGTGACGGGTTAGCTGCACCAGCAGCTACTTGTAGCTTGATTAAAGCTTGGACTTTCTTAGCCATTTTAAAATACCTTTAGTTTGGGTAGTTAACGCAATTAACTTAGCATTAAGTTGGAATTCACCATCTCGACACAAAGTTTTCGCTTCCCTGTTTACAAAATTCGCTTTAAAAACAATTGTTTTCACAACAGAATAAAGCGCATTTAGTGCGCGCTAAAAATAAGCGGCAGCGGATTATATATTAACCACCTATCTCATTTCAAGCGCTTTTATTGTTACCTGAAAAATAGTCACACGTTCAAATCATGTCGCATCACTTTTTTCCCTGTAAAATCAGCGTTTTTCAGCTACTTTATTCGTAGTTGATATGGTTGCTTCAATGCGGCGATTTTGTTCGTGAGCTTCAGCTGTATTATCTGTATTGAGTAATTCGCTTTCACCATAACCTATCGCACTTAAACGACTTGCATCAACACCAAAGTCATTAATTAACACATCAACAACAGCCTGAGCACGCTTAGCAGATAAAGTCTGGTTATATGCAGCACTTCCTTTTGCTGAACTATGCCCTTTAATGGTTAAACTAAGATCTGGGTAAGCTTCCATAAATTTAGCAACTTTAACCATAATTGGTTTGTATTTGTCTTTAACTACGGCTTTATTACTATCAAAGTTAATAAGTAACTCAACTGTATCTTGCGCTTCAGTAAAAACAGTACAACCTACTTCATTTACTTTGTCTGTTGCAGGAGTATTAGCACAATTATCTTTGCTATCTAACACGCCGTCGTTATCACTATCTAATTCAGCAATAGGAGCCACAACAGCAACAGGTGCAACAACTGCAGCGGCTTTAACTGGCTCACTACGCTTTATTTCAGCTTTTTGTGTACCAAAGAAATAGATGAAACCTAACTTAGCAGAAACATCGGTGTAATTATCTTCAAACTGGTAGTGACCTTTTCCTTCAAAATAAAGCGCCATATTTTTGCTTAAATAATGACGGTATCCAGCACCTAACGCTGCAGAAAGATTTGATTCCTCAACATCTAAAACATCAGCACCACCAACGACATAAAAACTCTCTTTGAATGGGAAATATAATAAATCTAGTGCGATACTTTTTCCTGAGGCTAAATTAGCGTTATGATTCTCAGCAACTGGATTAAAGTGCGTATAAGATAATCTCGTTTCAAATAATTCTGAAAGACGGTAACCACCTTCAACACCTAAGCCTGAAGCATGGTCAATTGATGAATTGGCATTAGCATTAAATTGACGGTCTTCATCTGTTTTCAAGTACATGGCATGACCACCAAGATATACTTTGCCAACTAAACTTTCAGCACTTGGCTGCTCGGCAGCTGATAATGATAAAGAAAAAATTGATAAACCGATAAATTGGCTTATTTTTGAAACTGATAAGTAGCGCATTACAAATTATCCCTATAAATGTAGTCGAATGATTGGTTTTTTAACGGCGCATATTTTAATCGTTTTTCACTCATGTTGCAGCATTTAGTTATCAAAATGTATTAATATCTTGCAAATTGTGATGAAAAACACGCTGACAAGCTGAATTTCATGCTATAGACAACCGATTTCGATATATTGGCTAAAACCTCTTACATTTAATAATTTGATTTTAGTTATAATGCCCACATAAAAATGTCAGTCCCATTATGCCTAGGTTTCATATGTCTCTATTTGCACACAGCAGCAAACTACAAAGGTTTGTTGAAAGTGAAAAATTCCAAAATTTTATTATTTTCCTCATCCTCTTTAATGCAATTAGTCTGGGTCTTGAAACAAGTCAGTTTGGTAAAGCCAATACTGGTCTTCTACACACTATAGATACGACCATACTAGTACTGTTCACCATAGAGCTGTTATTAAAATTTATTGTTTATCGAAAGCAGTTTTTTCGTTCAGGTTGGAACTGGTTTGATTTTATAATCGTTGCCACTTCTTGGGCGCCTACAAGCGGTGCATTATCAGTTTTACGCGCCTTTAGAATATTAAGGGTTTTACGCTTACTTTCTGTCGTTCCGCAAATGCGCCGTGTGATCGGCGCACTCGGACATTCATTACCAGGTATGGCTTCAGTAGTTGGCGTCTTAAGCATTATCTTTTATGTCTCTGCAGTACTAACCACTAAAATATTTGGTACCCATAGTGATGCGAACATGCAGGAATGGTTTGGTAACATTGGTGCTTCTGCTTACACCCTATTTCAGGTAATGACATTAGAAAGTTGGTCTATGGGGATAGTTCGTCCAACGATGGAGTTATTTCCTCTTTCTTGGCTATTCTTCGTACCCTTTATCATTATTACCAGCTTCGCGGTTCTTAACTTATTTATTGGTATTATCGTTGATGCGATGCAAGTTATGCATGAAGAAGAAGGTAAACCTAAACAAGTCATAGCAACTAAAGAAGATATGATAATGCTTGAGCAAAAAATAGATAAGCTAAGTCAATTACTACATAGTAAATCAGAGCCTAATAAATAGTAGGATAAAATATTATCTTATGTGATTAAAGTATTACCAAATCGATAGCGATAAGTTAAGGTTATCTTTATAAAAAATATAATCTTACGGTAAAAAAATGACATCGGTCACCCTTTATTCTTATTTATGTAAATTACTGCTACTTGCTATGATGATCCTTATCTCCGCTTGTAGCAACACACCACAACCAAGCAACCCACCGACCCTAGCTAAGGCTAATATTTATATTAACCAGCTGGCTTTTGATATCCAAGCGCCCAAACAGGCTGTGATTGTTTTACCTATAGGTGAAATAGCGACGCGATTTATTGTTTACCAGGGCTCAAACATGATTTATCAAGGTAAGCTCACTTCTCAACCAAGCTTCACCGAATGGGGACAAGGTGCTCACTACTACCTCGCTGATTTTTCTCAAGTAAAACGAAGAGGTGAATTTCATATAGTAGTAAACACACGCAAGCAACAACTAGCTTCCTCAACATTTGCCATTAAACATAATGCTTACTTTGCCCTTACAGCTAAGTCACTAGTTAATTACTTTAAAGCAAGTCGACACTCTAGTCCGATAGATGAATCTATTCGCATCAATGGTACGGAGCGTTATGTTAACGTTTCAGGTGGTTGGGTTAATTCAGGAGGGGATCAGGGTAAACACTTAAGTCAGCATAGTGAATCTAATGTTTTAGTATCACAACAAGGAGCTATAGCTGCATGGGCGATGGCAAAATCTTATGATAGTTTATATAGGTTATACGATCGTAAAGCGTTAACACTCGCACTCGCCGAAGAAGTTATTTGGGGTGCTGATTACTTACATAGAATATTAGACACCGAAGGTTATTTTTATAGCAATATTTACGACCGACGAGGTTTGGCTGAAGAACGTATAATTACCGGCTATGAAGGACCTGAAGCAGAATTTAATACTAATTTTCAAGCTGCCTTTCGTGAGGGCGGAGGCATGGCTATTGCCGCACTAACCCGAGCACATGAACTCAGTAATAAAACAGGCGTTCAAGGTGAGTTTTCTGCAAAGCAGTATTTAATTGACGCTGAACGAGCTTTTGCCCATTTACAAAAGAACAACCTACGTTATGTCGACAATGGTAAAGAAAACATTATCGATGATTATACTGCGCTTATTGCCGCGACTGAGCTTTATCGCATAACAAAAAAATCACAATATTTAAAAGCCGCGCGCCACCGTGCTCATAACTTAAATAACAGAATGACATCCCAAGGTTGGTTTGTCAGCGATGATGACGAAAGACCTTTTTATCATGGTGTTGAAGCCGGTCTCCCTATTATTGCCTTGGTCGACTATTTAGCAATAGAGCGGAACCGACAAATTAACACTAAAACTAAACGAACAATTAAACTGTCACTGGATTATCAACTTGCCTTAAACTCCCAAGTTGCTAACCCATTTAATTTAGCGCGCCAAACATTTAAAACCAAAAAGGGTAGTCAGTACTCGAAACAAAAGGAAGGTTTTTTTATCCCGCATACTAATGAAAACAGCTATGCTTGGCAGGGTGAAAACTCTCGTTTGGCCTCACTAACGGCTGCAGCAGTATGGGGAGGTAAAATCACTCACAGTAATAAACACGGAGCTTTTGGTATCAATGATGAACTCGCTTATTTTGCACAAAGCCAAATTGATTGGATTTTAGGTAAAAACCCTTACCAAGTGAGTATGTTGTATGGCTTTGGCGTTAATAATCCACCACACACTAAAAGTGCTGGGACTATGTTAAATGGCGGCATTTCAAATGGTATTACTGGCGCCACACTAGGCTTAGATGGCAGCGGTATTACCTGGGCACAAGGGCCTGATGCTTCTAATTGGCGCTGGACTGAGCAATGGTTACAAAATTCTACTTGGTATTTATTAGCCATGACAGCAATGACTGAGTAATTCACATGAACGGGCTCGGTTATTTTCCTGAGTCCGTCACCCCTATTTAGCCCTCTTGTTCATATATTTATGAGTAGAATACTTTGCTCAATACCATGATGACTGCATCGTTTTATTGAACGGCTGCCCATTGGGCGATGATTGATTAATGTGTACTATCCTCCCTTTATTCTAACAAATATAATTATACTTCAGAGTGTTAAATTTCGATTTAAAGGCAAAAAAAAACGCTTGCACAAGGCAAGCGTTTCTATATCAAGTTGGGCTGAGTCGCTGCTTAGCTACCCTTTTCAACTTGACCAAATTCTAAATCAACTGGCGTTGAACGACCGAAAATAAGTACTGAAACTTTAATACGGTTTTTCTCGTAATCAAGCTCTTCAACCACACCATTAAAGTCAGCAAATGGTCCGTCGATAACACGGATAACTTCGCCTGGTTCAAACAATGTTTTAGGCTTCGGCTTATCTGTTTCTTCAAGACGTTGTAGAATACGATCCGCTTCTTTTTGAGTAATAGGCGCTGGACGGTCACTTGTACCACCAATAAAGCCTAGTACACGTGGTACGCTTTTCACTAAATGCCAAGCATCAACGTCCATTTCCATTTGTACTAAAACGTATCCAGGGAAAAATTTACGAGAACTTTTACGCTTTTGACCAGCACGCATCTCCACTACTTCTTCAGTAGGGACTAAAATCTCACCAAACTTATCTTCTAAGCCGTGGATTCCAATGTGCTCTTTCAATGTTTTTTGAACGCGACCTTCATAACCTGAAAATGCTTGTACTACATACCAACGCAATTTCGGGTTTCTATTGACTTGATTTTCTGCATTTTCTGCCGCTGAAATCTCTTCTGGGTTATTTTCTTCTGACATATTTTCTTCAGACATAACTAAACCTGCATACCTGTAACTAAACCAACTAACCAGAATAGAACAGAGTCTAATCCCCAAAGTAGCAATGACATTAATAACGTCACTACTAATACAATACCTGTCGTTTGTACGGCTTCTTGGCGTGTTGGCCAAACAACTTTACGTACTTCAGTACGAGCTTCTTTTGCAAATATAGCAGCATTACGACCTTTTTCAGTTTGTAATGCAATTAAACCAGCAATACCAACCATGACTACAACAGCCACTGCTCTAATTAATACTGACTCTTCACCGTAAACGTAATTACCCGCAACAGCACCAGCTAAAAGTAAGAATATAACTCCCCACTTTACCGCATCGAAAGAACTGCTTGGTTGCTCTTCTGTACTTGCATTCATAATTCTATTCCGTATTTATCTACTTTCTAATAACGTGACTTGTAAGTACAAGTCACTAAAACACAGGTGATTTACCTATGTTTACTCAAAATGGCAGGGGTGGAGAGACTCGAACTCCCAACCATCGGTTTTGGAGACCGCTGTTCTACCAATTGGAACTACACCCCTGCAACAGATTTGAATTATACTGATGCACGGGCAAAGGTAAAGAGTAAAGGTCATTTTTTTTCGTGTTTATGGTTCGTTCGACTGTTTTATCTACAAAGTGCTAGTAAACTAGCCGGTTATACCAAGTGTTCATTATATAATTGAAAATGGGCAGGGGTTCTTTTGAGCGTAATAATTAAGTTTGCTTAACAATTGCGCTAATTGATTACGGCAAATACATAGAGCACCAACATTATTCATTTATGCTGGCGCTCTTATTTACTAGTTTTCAGTTGCAGTCTGTCTCTTAATGCTACCGAAACTTAAATTACAAAAGCGGAATTTATCAGGATACGGAAAAACATCCTTATAAATACCATTAGCGACATCTTGCTGACATTGCTGCCAATAGGCAGCAGTTAATAGATCTTCGTGATGTATTTTAAATGCTTTGAGGTAATTTGGATTGGCCAATGCAAATGTAGCCAGTTCTTCAGGAAACATATCGCCAGGCATTACGCTATACCAAGGTTCAGCAGCATATAGTTGTTCCTCAGTCACCGCTTTAGGTTTTACTCTAAAGTTGATTTCATTCATATAAGCTATTTCGTCATAATCATAAAAAATCACTCGCCCATGGCGTGTCACACCAAAGTTTTTGAGTAACATGTCACCAGGAAAAATATCTGCGGAGATTAGCTGTTTAATGGCTTGACCATAGCCGAATAAGGCGTCATCAATCTTTTGCTGTGCCTTATTTTTAAGGGCATCCATCAGGTATAGATTAAGCGGCACCATTCGACGTTCTATATATAGATGTTCAATAATAATAAGTTCATCTTCACCTTCACCCTCATAGCGGATAATTGACGGGGCTACTTTTTGAAGTTCAGCTAAAAGCTCTTCATTAAAACGCGACTTAGGAAAGGCTACCTCTGAATATTCCATAGTATCGGCCATTCGACCCACTCTGTCATGTAACTTAACTAGACGATATTTTCCTTTTACATCTTTCTTGGTTATGTTTTTACTGGGTGAAAACTTATCTTTGATGATTTTAAAAACATAAGGGTATGAGGGCAGGGTAAATACAGACATCACCATACCTTTAATACCAGCAGCTAATTCAAATTGGTCATTACTGCTATCGAGGTGGTTTAGAAAATCTCGATAAAACTGTGTTTTTCCTTGTTTATGAAAGCCAATAGCAGAATATAAATCAGCCTTAGTTTTATGCGGCATTAGTCCCTGTAAGAAGTTAACTAGAGCATAAGGATGTTCACAATCAACAAAAAAGTAAGCGCGAGCAAAACCAAAAACAACCGCCATACTTTCACTACTGGTAAGTAATGCATCTATATACAAACCACCCTTTTCATTATTAAGTACGGCAATGATGAACGGCGTTTCTCCTGCTGGCGATAATACTCGACCAATGAGGTAAGCGCCTTTATTTCGATAAAAGGTAAAGTTCAGAATATCAAACTTCAAATCTTCTAATTTAACACGGGTTTTATGGGCTTTTCGGCGAAAGGTATTAATAAGTGCATCAACATCACGATCAAGATCTTCAAAAGGGATCACTGTTCTATGACTATTCATAATGTCACAAATGGTTTGTTTTAGGCCGAGCTCTTTCGGCTGATAAGATGTGTAGATCTCAGGCTGTGTTTTATCATCTAGACGGTGCGCGGTACTTTCGACATAAATATAATCGTTGTGATAATACTTACGCTCGAATAAGTGGCAAAAAACAGAGTTATAAAAAGTTTCAGCTAACTCTGGTTGTTTATGGTTGATTAATAAATCAGAGTAAACGGCTTTAATTCGTTGCCATAAAGCATCATCAAGAGAACAAATGTTAAAGTCATCTTTTATTTCATTAAACGTTTCTTTTACGCGTTCGTCATAAAAATTGGTTCTTGCTCTAGCGGAACGATGAATCTCATTCCATTGACATTGTTGAAACCGATTTCGGGCTGATTGAGTAATTTCAGTAAAAATTGCAAAATGGCGTTCAAAACCATTAATAATTTTATTAGCTATAGTAAGCGCAAGTTCATCTTTCATAGGGCAATTAACTCTTTAGTCGATTTAAGTAAGGGCATGTCATGAATGCTTATTTACCAACATACACTAAAAGCTCAATTACAGAGATAATTTTCCTAAATACTGGCTATAACAAGCAATAATGTTGTTTCAACACAAGTTTGTTCTCTGATCTACGCTCTTAAGTTTTAAAAGTCTCGAATTAACTTGCTATCAATGGCGTGCAGCTCTAAAATTACGCCCTTTTTAAAGCGGAAAAATAGCCAATATCATGCGTGTTTCAGACTTTTCTTTTGATTTACCCGAAGCCCTTATTGCTCGATACCCAAAAGCCGAGCGTACTGCTAGTCGTTTAATGTCCTTAAACGGTGACTCAGGCGTTATAACTGATGGTGTTTTTACCGATATTGTCGCGCAATTGAACTCAGGTGATTTACTCGTTTTTAATAATACTCGTGTGATCCCTGCCAGAATGTTTGGTCAAAAAGCCAGTGGTGGAAAAATTGAAGTATTGGTAGAGCGAATTGTCGACCAGCACACAGCACTCGCTCATATTCGTGCAAGTAAGTCCCCTAAAGTTGGCAACGAACTTTTCTTAGGTAATGAAGATAGTGACGTAAAAATTACAGCGACTATGGTGGCACGCCATGGTGCGCTTTTTGAATTAAAGTTTAATGGTGATGAATCAGTGCTAACTATTTTAGAAAAAATAGGGCATATGCCATTACCACCTTATATTGATAGACCCGATGAAGACAGTGATAAAGAACGTTATCAAACCGTTTACAATGAAAAACCAGGTGCGGTGGCAGCGCCAACAGCGGGTTTACATTTTGATGAAGCTTTATTAGAAAAAATTAAAGCCAAAGGCGTTGAATTAGCATTCGTTACTTTGCATGTTGGTGCTGGTACTTTTCAACCGGTTAAAGTTGATGAGATTGCTGATCACATTATGCACGCTGAGTATGTTGAAGTATCAGATGAAGTAGTTGCGCAAATAAATAAAACTAAAGCGGCGGGTGGAAGAGTTGTTGCGGTTGGAACAACTTCAGTACGCTCACTCGAAAGTGCAGCCAAAGTTGCACAAGATAAAAATGAATCATTAAGCGCTTTTTATGGGGATACCGATATATTTATCACCCCAGGTTATCAGTTTCAAATAATCGATGCGTTGGTAACCAATTTCCACTTGTCTGAATCAACGTTACTTATGTTAGTCAGTGCATTTTCTGGTTATGACCATATTATGTCTGCCTATCAACACGCGATAAGCCAAGAATACCGATTTTTTAGTTATGGTGATGCTATGTTCTTAACTAAACAAGAGTTAAGTAATAGCTAACTAAGCAAGATACGCCGTAAACGTTATAGAAAAAACACTATTTATTAAACCAACACCGCCAGCCTGTTTAGCTAGTGGGTGAGAGAGAAAATTTATGACTGAAACAGTAAAAAATAAAATGAAATATGACCTAATTACCACTGATGGTAAAGCACGACGTGGTCGATTAACCTTTGATCGTGGTGTGGTAGAAACACCTGCATTTATGCCCGTTGGCACTTATGGCACGGTTAAAGGCATGAAAGCTGAAGAAGTTGCAGCGACTGGTGCTCATATCATCTTAGGTAATACCTTTCACTTAATGTTACGTCCAGGCACTGATATCATTGAACAGCATGGTGGCTTGCATGAATTTATGAATTGGAAAGGCCCTATTTTAACTGATTCTGGCGGTTTCCAAGTATTCAGTTTAGGAAAAATGAGTAAAATCACTGAAGAAGGTGTTCGTTTTAGCTCACCAGTGAATGGTGAAAAAATTATGCTAACGCCAGAGCGTTCAATGGAGGTTCAGCGTAGTTTAAATTCCGACATAGTAATGATTTTTGATGAGTGTACGCCGTACCCTGCAACTCATAAAGAATCAAAAGACTCAATGGAACTATCGCTTCGTTGGGCGCAGCGTTCCAAAGATGCTCATGGCGATAGCCCGAATGCATTATTTGGTATAGTGCAAGGCGGCATGTATGAAGATTTACGTGAAGTTTCAGTTGCTGGTTTAAAAGCAATTGAGTTTGATGGCTATGCCATTGGTGGCTTATCAGTAGGTGAGCCAAAAGCAGACATGGTTCGAATATTAGATCATACCGCGCCCTTGATACCTAAAAATAAGCCCCGATATCTTATGGGAGTAGGAAAGCCTGAAGATTTAGTTGAAGGTGTCCGCCGTGGTATAGACATGTTTGATTGCGTAATGCCGACTCGTAATGCCCGCAATGGCCATTTATTTGTAAATACCGGTGTTATTAAGATCAGAAATGCTAGCCATAAAACGGATACGGCACCACTAGATGATACTTGTGACTGTTATACCTGTAAGAATTATTCTCGTGCTTATTTACATCACCTAGACAAGTGTAAAGAAATTTTGGGTTCACAGTTAAATACCTTACATAACCTTCATTTTTATCAAAAAGTGATGCAAGGTTTGCGTGATGCCATTGAGCAAGGTAAATTAGACGCCTTTGTAGAAGAGTTTTACGCTTTACGTGGTTTACCTGTGCCAGCATTAGCAGAAGGTAGTAAGCAAGTTTAGCTTTAAACTTTAGCTTTAAACCATTAAAGAGTTTTGTTAAATCCAGTGGCTTGGTACTTTGAGGAACTTTCGTTTAATTGAAAGGAAAATGCACGGAGCTGACGTTAGTCAGTGAGTACCTTTGACAAATCAATTGAGCGAAAGAGCAATGAAATACAAAATCACTAACTAATTTATAATTAAAAATAAGAAGTAGAGGAATATATGAGTTTATTTATCAGTAAAGCACATGCCGCAGCGGCACCAGCAGCAGCCGGTGGCGGAATGGAAATGATCATTATGCTAGCCGTTTTTGGTTTAGTATTCTTTTTTATGATCTATCGTCCACAAGCGAAACGCGTAAAAGAGCATAAAGGCTTAATGTCTTCGTTAGGTAAAGGCGATGAAGTGTTAACGCAAGGCGGCATTGTTGGAAAAATCGTTAAAGTATCTGATGAAAAAGATTTTATCGTTGTTAGCATTAGCGAAGGTACTGAAGTTACAGTACAGAAAAATGCTATTAATGCCGTACTTCCAAAAGGCACAATGAAATCATTGTAGCAGCTTATCTCATTGCCATTTAATACAGTAACTGCATCGGAAATACTCATTGACATGCGTCAACTGCGTGTTTCCTTTTTGTTACTGTAATAATTGGCTGCGAGCTCAGTACTACAGTAACAATTGTTAGCTAAAACCTATCAATTGTTAAGTAGAGTGAACAGCTTGTTCGCGCAAAAAGAAATAAATAAAAAGGACACATTGTGTTAAACAAATACCCTTTATGGAAGACACTAATGGTGGCAATGATTGTCGCTTTAGGTGCGCTCTATGCTACACCAAACCTATATGGCGAATCACCTGCGGTGCAAGTTTCAGGTCTACGTGGCGTTGAAGCAGATGCAGCTACGCTTGATAGTGTTAAAGCTCATTTAGAAGAAAGTAAACTGAGCTATGACAGTATAGCTTTAGAGAAAGGCCAAATATTAACGCGCTTTAAAAATACTGAAGATCAGCTTAAAGCTCGTGATGTCCTCGATGATAATTTAGGTAAAAAGTTTTCGGTTGCCTTAAACTTAACGCCTAATACGCCAGATTGGTTAGCAGCAATTGGCGGTACGCCAATGAAGTTAGGTTTAGATTTAAGTGGTGGTGTTAGCTTCTTGATGGAAGTTAATATGAAAGAAGCCATCAATAAAGCTAAAGTTGGTATGGTGAGTGATTTTCGTGGTGATTTACGCAATGAAAAAATTCGTTACCGTAGTGTTAAAGAAGCTAATAATTCAGTAGTCGTTGTTTTTAGAAAAATTGAAGATTTAGAAGCCGGACAATCATTACTTAAAAAACGTTACCGTGATTTATTACTAAGCACAGATGACGATACGCTAACGCTCACAGCAAAAATGACTGAGCCGAAGCTAAAAGAGATTCGTGAATATGCTTTACAGCAAAACATCACTATTATTCGAAATCGTGTGAATGAGCTGGGTGTTGCAGAGCCACTTGTCCAGCGCCAAGGTAAAAAACACATTGTTATCGAATTACCGGGTGTCCAAGATACGGCTAAAGCGAAAGAAATTCTCAATGCCACAGCGACAATCGAGTTTAGACTCGTTGATACTGAAGGTGACTTATCTAATGCCTTAAACGGCCGTGTGCCAGCAAACTCTATCTTATTAAAAGATAAAGATGGTAGACCAAGTCTATTGAAAAAACGCGTAATGTTAACAGGTGATCATATCACCGATGCTAAGTCGGGTTTTGATGAGTATTCACGTCCACAAGTGAATATATCACTTGATAGTGCTGGTGGCTCTAAAATGTCTAGTGGCACCAAAAGCAATATTGGTAAGCCAATGGCAACGGTATTTATTGAATACAAAGCTACTGACAAAAAAGATGCCGAAGGCAATATTATCTTTGAAAAAGTTCAAGAGATTATCTCTGTTGCTACTATTCAATCTCGTTTAGGTAAAACGTTCCGTATTACAGGCGCAGGAAGTGCCGCAGAAGCGCATAATCTTGCCTTATTATTACGTGCGGGTGCTTTGATTGCTCCAATTACTATTGTAGAAGAGCGCACCGTCGGTCCTACTTTAGGTGCTGAAAACGTAAAACTTGGTTTCGAAGCTATCTTGATGGGTTTTGGTTTAGTCTTTATCTTCATGATGGTTTATTATCGCGCCTTTGGTGTGGTAGCTAACCTTGCCTTAGGTGCAAACTTGGTCTTAATTGTTGGTGTAATGTCAATGATTCCAGGTGCTACGCTAACCTTACCGGGGATGGCGGGTATCGTATTAACTGTTGGTATGGCAGTTGATGCCAACGTACTTATTTTTGAACGTATCCGTGAAGAAATTCGCGAAGGTAAAACGATTCAACAATCAATTCATCAAGGTTATGATGCAGCATTTTCAACGATCATTGATGCCAATATTACTACCTTAATTGCCGCATTAATCTTGTTTGCCATTGGTACAGGACCTGTTAAAGGTTTTGCTGTGACATTGTCTATCGGTATCATTACTTCAATGTTTACCTCTGTCATTGCATCACGCACCATTGTTAATGCAGTTTGGGGCGGTAAACGTCTTGACAAGCTTTCGATATAGTAAGGGCAGGAATTAAAATTATGCAAATTTTACGCTTAAAAGAAACTGTCGCCTTTATGAGCTATCGCAAGATAGCCCTTATATTTAGCGCCATATTAATGATTGCTTCAATCGCCTCTCTAGCCACTAACAAACTAAACTTTGGTTTAGATTTTACTGGCGGTACCTTGATTGAAGTGGGTTTTCAGGAAGCAGCAGATCTAGAAACGCTTCGTGAAGTGATGAAAACTAACGGTTTTGCTGATGCGAAAGTACAATTTTATGGCAGTAGCCGTGATGTTGTTATTCGTTTAGGTTTACGTGATGACGTTAAAGCTGAAATGCTTGGTAATGAAGTACTTGATGTCTTACAAGGTGCTACAGGTCAAACGGTTGATATGCGTCGTATTGAGTTCGTTGGCGCAAGCGTTGGTGATGAATTAGCAGAGCAGGGTGGTTTAGCTATGCTAACAGCACTTATCTGTATTTTGATTTACGTCGCTTTTCGATTTGAATGGCGCTTTGCTGTCGGTTCAGTGGTGGCGTTATTTCACGATGTGTTATTAACACTTGGCTTGTTTTCAATCTTGCAACTAGAGTTTGATTTAACAGTACTTGCAGCGATATTAGCTGTTATTGGTTATTCACTTAACGATACCATTGTTGTTTCAGACCGTATTCGAGAAAACTTTAGAAAAATACGTAATAGTGAAGCTGAGGAAATAATTAATATTTCTTTAACACAAACACTCAGCCGTACTTTTATTACCTCAATTACCACACTATTAGTATTAGCTGCTTTGTTTTTCCAAGGCGGAGCACTGATTCATGGTTTTGCTACGGCATTATTATTTGGTGTCTTTGTTGGTACTTATTCTTCAATTTATGTTGCTAGTTTAGTGGCATTATCTTTAGGTATTTCAAAAGAAGATTTGATACCGGAAGTGATTGAAAAAGAAGGCGCGGATCAAGAAGCAATGATGCCTTAAGCATTTTTGTTCTGAAGTAAAAAACCGAGTAACGCAAGTTGCTCGGTTTTTTTTGTTTATGTGTTCTATTTTATCGATAAAGTGTGGCCATATCTTCATTGATGTCGGTAAATATCTTGGCGTGGCGGATAACTTGATAGACTTGGTATTGAGCTTACTGTATGCTGCACGCCCTTTCATGCTGCCAACATTTTCCATTGCGCTGTCAGTATTTGTTTGAAATTTTTTAAAGAGATTACTTATGAGTGATACCCCGACCAGCTTTTCTGATTTAGGTTTATCTGAGGCATTATTAAAAGCGGTGCGTGACAAGGGATATGAAACGCCTTCACCTATCCAAGCACAAGCGATTCCAGCAGTTATTTCTGGACGTGATGTGATGGCTGCAGCACAAACCGGTACAGGTAAGACGGCAGGGTTTACATTACCATTACTACAACGTCTTTCAAGCAGTAAAGGTAACAAGGTTTCTTCAAATAATGTCAGAGCACTAATACTGACACCAACGCGTGAACTTGCGGCACAAATTAGTGAAAGCATCGAAATGTACGGTAAGTATTTAAACTTGCACTCAACTGTCGTTTTTGGTGGTGTGAAAATTAATCCACAGATGATGCGACTTCGTCAAGGTGTTGATGTACTTGTAGCAACCCCTGGTCGTCTTCTTGATTTATATAACCAAAGAGCCGTAAAGTTTAGTCAACTCGAAGTCTTTATTCTTGATGAAGCCGATCGCATGTTAGATATGGGATTTATTCGAGATATTAAAAAATTGATGACAGCTTTGCCAAAAGACCGTCAAAATTTACTATTCTCGGCAACATTTTCACCTGAGATACGTGCATTAGCTAAAGGCATGGTAAATAACCCATTAGAAATTTCAGTTGATGCAGAAAATAGCACAGCAGAAAAAGTGACCCAATGGTTAACTGCGGTTGATAAGAAACGCAAACCTGCCGTGTTAACACATCTCATAAAAGAAAATAATTGGCAGCAAGTGTTAGTATTTACAAAAACTAAACATGGTGCTAATAAGCTAACAAAACATCTTGAAGCAGAAGGGTTAACTGCCGCTGCGATACATGGTAATAAAAGCCAAGGAGCGCGTACGAAAGCGCTTGCTGCCTTTAAAGATGGTTCAGTGAAGATATTAGTAGCAACTGATATTGCAGCACGTGGTATTGATATTGACTTGTTACCACAAGTTGTTAATTTCGACCTACCTAATGTACCTGAGGATTATGTTCATCGTATTGGTAGAACAGCCCGTGCAGGTAATACAGGACAAGCATTGTCTTTAGTGTGTGCCGATGAGTTAGATTTATTGTGGGGCATTGAGCATGTTATTCAGCAGCACATTGAACGTAAAGTTATTGAGAAGTTTATACCTGCAAATGAGTTAGGCGAATCACGTGTTATCAAACCTTTAAAACAGGGTAAGCCACCAAAGTCTGGAAAGTCTCAAGGGGCAGGTAAGAGCAGAGTTGAGCACAAAGATGGTCAACGATCAGGTCGTAACGCTAATGGTAACAATGTCGGTAAAAATAAAGCAAAATCAGGCAATGATTCTTCTCGACGTAAAAAACCTGAATACGATGGTACTGGGCCTAAGCCACGCAGAGCTGTTCGCCCTGCAAAGTAGTGATTAGACATTATTTATATAATTGACTCGTGAGTTGAATCAATTAGTAAAAAGGCTCATGGGGAATAGTTAGTATTCCCCATGAGCCTTTTTTTGTTCTAAACATCGCGCTTTATTAACTTAACCGATTTAACACTATTAATATTTTACGGCGTTAAATAGCCTAAATTAGTGAGTCGTTCACTCGAAAATATTCCCACCACATCACCGATAACTATTAAGCTTGGTGGCGTAATCTTATGTAAAGCAACTAGTTCTGTTAGGTTGGCTAAAGTTCCTTTTATCACTTGTTGATCTTGGTGCGTGCCTTTCCTGATTAATGCTGCTGGTGTATTTATATCTCGACCCGCTTCTATGAGCTGAGCGGAGATTATTGGTAAGCTTTTTATTCCCATGTAAAAAACAATTGTTTGCTCTTTATCATTTAAAGCCTGCCAAGGGAGATCCAATGCACCATTATCTTGCACATTCCCGGTTATGAAGGTGCAGCTTCGTGCAACTTTTCGATGAGTTAGCGGAATGCCTGCATAACTTGTACAAGCGGATGCAGCTGTCATTCCCGGGACAATGTGACAGGCAACGCCATGGCTTAGTATGAATTGAGCTTCTTCAGATCCTCGACCAAAAACGAAGGGATCACCACCTTTTAAGCGTATCACTTTTTTACCTAGTAAAGCATTATCAACCAATAATTGATTGATACCTTCTTGTGGAACTCTATGATCTGCTTGTTTTTTTCCAACATATATTTGTTGGCAATCAGAGGGCAACAACGCCATTATTTCTGCACTGACTAACCTGTCATAGATAACAACTTCAGCTTGCTTGATAAAACGATAAGCTTGAAGAGTTAGTAAATCAGGATCTCCTGGACCAGCCCCAACTAGGGCGACTTCCCCAGCAATAAAGGCTTGTTTGGTGGTATTAATATTTTCCATGGGCTCTCTTAACAATATGTACAAATAACTATATTGATAGTCTAAAGCAAAAAAAGCGCCACAGTGACCTTAATTTACTAAGGTTGCTGTGGCGCTTAATATTATTCTGCTATAACTTAGCTTAACTTTTATACCCGCTCGACTTGAAACGAGCATCTTCAAGTGGAAAGGGTATACAAATATTACTTGCTAAGCGCATCACCTAGATGTGGTCGAATCTCTTTTAAAACATCTTTTAATATACGCGTATTTGCAGCAACAATATTGCCTGAATTCGCATGATTATGGCCGCCAGTAAAGTCAGTAACTAAACCACCTGCTTCAATCACTAATAATTCGCCTGCTGCAGTATTCCATGGTTTAGTGCCAATCTCGAAGAAACCATCTACACGACCTGCTGCTACATAAGCAAGGTCAAGTGCTGTTGAACCAGAACGACGCAAATCTGAAGTACTTTGGAATAAGCTTGAGAACATTGCCATATAAGCAACGCTGTGTTGTTTATGTTTAAACGGGAATCCAGTCGCTAATATAGTGCCTGCAATTTCTTTGTTTTTACTTACACGGATTCTGAAACCGTTTAATTGCGCACCTTTACCACGGCTAGCTGAGAATAACTCACCACGGATTGGGTCAAATACAACCGCTTGGTCTAATTTGCCTTTAACTTTTAAACAAATAGAAATGGCAAAGTGTGGAATGCCTTTGATGAAGTTAGATGTGCCATCAAGTGGATCAATAATCCATTGATAATCATCATCACTGCCTTTTAAAACACCAGACTCTTCACCAATAATAGTGTGATCTGGGTATGATTTACGAATAGTTTCAATAATGGCTTCTTCAGAGCTAATATCAACACTGGTGACGAAATCGTTAGTTCCTTTTGATTCAATTTCAACTTTATCAAGTTGCTCCATAGAGCGAACGATAACTTTACCTGCTGTACGCGCTGCGCGCACGGCAATATTTAGCATGGGATGCATAGTAGTGTACCTATTTGTAAATAATTTTTAAAAGAACTGTACATTCCAAGCAAACATTGTCTTGAAAAGTCTTGAAAATTGAGCGCGCAGATTATAGCAAAAAAAAATCTACTTAGCGATAGAATTATTAAAAAAATGTTTAATAAGTGAACAGTTTGCTCAATCCTTTTCCTATAGAGAAAAAAAAACTATTAAATATCAAATTGCCATAGATAAATATGCCTAATAAGCGTGCTTTTTGTTAGCTACAGCAGTAATCTTCTGTGGTAGAATATTGGCCATCTAGATGGGCTTTATATTAAGCGAACCTATTTATTGTATAACTTAGCGCCTTAGTCGTGAATTTAGTGCAGATTAAAAAAATGACAATAGTTCCACTATTTTTCATTTGTTTTGATATGTACTAGTTTGCTAAAGAGCTTCTGCAGAGGCACTTATACCAATTGGATTAATTTATCGGTCAGCTTAGAGTTACATTAGCGAGCTTAAAACAAGCAAAATGAGTTCTGTCTCTTATACACATCTGACGCTGC
>CAJXRC010000002.1 GCA_913058405.1 uncultured Colwellia sp.
CTCTTCAATCAATGCCTTGCCTAAAGGCATTTCTAATTCCAGCTGAAACCTGCATATTCAGGCAGTTTGGGTATATACATAATCTAGAGATCAGGTTAATTATCGACGTGAAATAGTAATCAGTCATGGCACTAATGTACTAGTGTGACAGGATTAGCAAACAGACGTCTTTTTATTCTTTTTATGTTCGTTTTGTATGCGTTACTTCTTATAGAATTACGCTAAAATTTGATCTAGGTCAAATAATTTATCTTTTTGTAATTATAAAAAAGTCATTTAATTCAATGGAGTAATAGCTCTAAAGGGAGTGTGGGCTTTGCTGTGACTCGCTTTGATTAAATTTACTATGGGGATTTATAAAGAGTGGAAAAATTAATAAAAATTGAGAAGGGAAATATATAAAGAAGAAAACAAAAACGCCATATTTATTACCTAATGCATCAGACAATAAATATGGCAAATAAAGTATATTACGAGCTAAATTACATCCAACGACCACTGCGAATAATACCAACGGCAATGCCTTCAATATTAAATTCTTGATTAGCTAAGTCGACTTTAATAGGAGAGAATTCTTCGTTTTCGGCATGTAAATAGACAACATTGCCTTCACGTTTAAAACGTTTTACCGTCACATCGTTTTCAACTCGAGCAACAACAACTTGTCCATTTTGTACTTCGGTAGTTTGATGTACGGCAAGCAAATCACCGTCTAAAATTCCGATATCCTTCATGCTTTCGCCGTTCACACGTAAAAGGTAATCGGCAGCAGGATGGAATAAATTACCATCCATTTTATAATGCTCTTCGATATGCTCTTGCGCTAATATGGGCTCACCAGCAGCGACACGTCCTATCAATGGTAAACCTTCCGCTTCAAGTAACTCTTCAACTAAGCGAATACCACGAGAAGTGCCAGCAAGCATTTCAATGTAGCCTTTTTTTGCTAATGCTTTTAAATGTTCTTCGGCGGCATTAGCTGATTTAAAACCAAAAAAATTGGCGATTTCAGCACGCGTAGGTGGCATGCCTGTATCTTGAATTTTTGCTTTAATTAAATCATAAATTTGTTGCTGTCGTTTAGTCAGCGGGCGTAATTCGGTCGTTGAATCTATCATAGCTTTAGCCTGTAAATTTACACAGTATTACTGGTAGTATATACAGGATAAGATGAAAGGCAAGCCCTCTTAGGTATATCTAACTAATTATTGTTTACGCGTATGGATTACTTCGAATTATGACTATCTATCTATGTTTTTCATGATTGTATATTGTTGAACACAGATGCTTTTATATGACTGTTCAAGATTACTACTAATAATTAAGTTTATGGTTAGTAAGCTATTAATTTAAAAATCAAGGTTCAATAGGTGTAAATTTAACCAATTATAAACTCGTGTATATCCCCCTAGTTTTATCACCAAACCAGAACTTAGTTTTCATCATCTACATCCAAGTGCAAAGATTATTAACTAGTAAATATAATTTAGTTTTGTCAGAATGATTTTAACTTAAGTTACATTAACGCACTAAAAATAACAAAAGGTTACTGATGCACTGGCGGAAAAAAATTGTTCAATCGTCTTTAATATTTGTAAGTGAAAAACTTACTGTTGAAGTTATTGAACAACGAAAATTTAATTCCGCTAGCTTAGCGTTAACACTCGCTTTAGGGTGTGTACCTTATGTTCAAAGCGCCGAGTTAAATAGTACTTATTCGTTCGATATTCCTCAGCAAAGAGCAGATCTATCGCTCACTCAATTTGCAGAGCAAGCAGATTTAACACTTATTTTTTCATTAGATAAAGTAAGTGCCACTTCTGCAAATAAGTTAATAGGCAATTATTCTATTGAACAAGCTATTAAACTTTTACTTGAGGGTACTGAGTTAGTTGCAACATTGAGTGAACAAGGTCTGCTTTCCATAAATAATAAAAATGATTTGGGGAAGACAGATAACATGTTTAAAAAAAATACATTATCGACAGCAATTATTGCAATTTTAGCATCAACAGCTTCAGTGCAAGCGAATGCTGAAGAGAGTGAAGCAGCTGAAAAAGACGTTGAAAAAATAACCGTCACCGGCATTAGAGGGGCTCTTGGTCGTGCCCTAGACACTAAACGTGAGGCTAGTGGTGTAGTCGATTCTATTTCTGCCGAGGATATTGGTAAGTTTCCAGACACTAACCTTGCAGAATCATTACAACGTATTACTGGCGTCTCAATTGATAGGTCAGGTGGCGAAGGTCAAAAAATAACCGTGCGCGGTTTTGGTCCACAATTTAATACAGTACTTGTTAATGGTCGACAACAAGCATCTGAAGATCCAGGTCGTGATTTCAGCTTTGATACCCTTGCTGCCGAAATGGTAAAAACGTTAGATGTGCATAAGACATCTTCAGCAACGGTACAGTCAGGTGGTATTGGTGCTACAGTTAATATCGAAACGGCGAAGCCTTTTGCTATTAATGGTTTTAAATTAGCGGGTAGTGTCAAAGCAACTTATGATGGCAATAGTGAAGAGACCTCCCCACAAGCATCACTCTTGATAAGTGATACTTTTAATGACGATACTTTTGGTGCTTTATTTGCAATATCGTATTTAGAGCGTGAAACAAAATTGAATCGTGCACAAAGTGCTGGTTGGCGTGAGAACTCCTCTTTTGGCAAAGGTGCTCCGGTAACAGAATCCGGTGACGTATATACCGGTAATATATTTATTCCCCAAAATTTTGATTCATTGGTAACCACAGAAAAACGTGAACGTACCAATGCCAATTTAGTCTTGCAGTATGCGCCTTCAGATAACCTTGTCATTACCGCAGATGCATTATATTCAGACTTTGATGTCAAATCTGATACAACATCTTATGGTCATTGGTTTACTTCGGATAATGTTGAAAATGCTGTTGTTGATGCCAATGGTACTATCACTTCAATGTATCAAGAGACAGGTTTAGCAACTGACTTTCACGCAAAAAAAGCGGATCGTTTAACTGATTCACTTTCTATTGGGTTGAACTTTGATTGGGATGTTAATGATAACTTAAATATGAAGTTTGATTTTAGTAACTCAACAGCTAAAAGAGAACCCAATAATGGCCGCGGTGGTAGTTTAGCGTTATTAGGGTATGCCAACCGAGTTCAATGGAATCTTGATGACAATATTTTGCCTTACTATTCTGATTTTGCAACTCCAAACCCTTCAATTTACAGCGGTCAGCAAGAAGGAGATGGTGTTAACCAAGATCCAAATAGCCCTGACTATGTCGCTCCTAAAGGTGTTTCGGATTATTTAGATACTGCAAATAGTCGTGCTCATGTAATGATTCGAGACAGTAAAGAAGTTGAAGATGTTGTTACACAAGTTAAGTGGGATAGTCTTTGGTTATCGGATGGAGACACCGGTTTCGCTGCTGCCCGTTTCGGAGCAATGTACTCTACTGAAACTAAAACGGTAAACTCTTGGGATAATACGACTAGCGGAATTCATTGTACTTATTGTAATTACCAAGATTTTCCTGATGTTAGTGACTTCCCTCAAGAAGTATTTGATGCAGGAAATGACTTTTTAAGTGGTGTTAGTGGCAGCGGTCGTACACCTTCACAATGGTTAACTTTTGATGGGGAAGCGTTATTTGATTTCTTAGGCTCTGTTGAAGGTGTTGATTTTAATGCCGTAAAAACTAATAACTCTTTTGAAGTTGAAGAAGAGACGACTGCTTTTTATCTCGAACTCGATTTTGAAGGTGAGATAGCAGGTATGCCTCTTTATACTACTGGTGGCTTTCGTTACGAAAGTACTGATGTGACGGTAGGCGCTACCCAAGCAAATGTACAGCGATTAGATATTCTTGATGCAACTGAAATGCTAGCAGTGTATGGACCAGCTTCAGGGTTTGATGAAAAGAGTAGTTATGCTCAAATTTTACCAAATTTTAGTACTAAGTTAGAGATTACAGATGAACTTATTGCTCGTGTTGCTGCATCTAGAAGTATTTCACGACCTACTTTAAATAGTTTACGTCCAATTACGTCATTAGATACTGTGCGTCAAGGTAACTTACAATCTTCTAGTGGTAATGCAGAATTAGTACCGTTTAGTTCTGATAACTTAGACTTGTCAATTGAATGGTACTATGGCGATGCTAGTTATATTTCAGCGGGTTATTTCAGAAAACATGTTGCTAACTTTATAACCAGTAGTAAAAACCCTAAAACCTTTGTTACTGCTGATGGTAGCTTGTTAACAGATCCTTCTACAGGAAGTGATGTTAGTGCGCCAGATGCCGATGATCAAGTGGCTGTGTTTACCAATACAGCGCCAAGTAACGGCGAGTCAGCAGTCGTGGATGGTTGGGAACTCGCGGCACAACATACTTTTGATTCTGGTTTTGGCCTGCTTGCTAATGCGACACTTGTAGATAGTGATGCTGACTTAGATAATGCTGATATCACTCAAGTTTTTGCGTTAACAGGATTAAGTGATTCAACTAACCTTATCGCTTTCTATGAAAGTGGTCCTTTCCAAGGCCGTATCGCCTATAACTGGCGCGATACCTTTCTACAAAGCCTTACTCAAGGCGGTGGAGATGGGGTAACTTACGTTGAAGCCTATTCTCAGTGGGATGCAAGCGCGAGTTATGACATCACTGATAAAATTACTGTTTTTGTTGAAGGCATTAACTTAACTGAAGAATATACACATAGTCGTGGCCGATTTTCTAATCAAATATTAGATGTTGTTGATAGCGGTCGTCGTATTTCATTCGGTGTACGTGGTTCATTTTAATTAGCGTAATTATTTGAACAGGAAGGTTTCTTTTATAGAAGAAACCTTATGCCAATTTCACTAAGTTAGAGAGCCTATTGTTCGTGGGAAAATAGTTCATTGCTAGGTGCTTGATTGACCAATAGCTGGCTATTGGAATTGAGAGTCATTCCGTCTTGGACCATTCTATTTACCCGAAATAGACAATAACTTTATGGGATTGGCATTTTCCCTGTATTTATAAGCAAGCAAATTTATAGAGAGTTTGTTTGCCTATGCGTATAACTCACTTTTCTGTATAAAAGAATTAACACACTACTGGGTCATACAATATGAATAAATTAACAAAAACAGTGGTCATTGTTGGCGGAGGAATTGCCGGATGGTTAACTGCTGGGCGATTAGCGGCTAAACACAAAAGCAATACCGAGCAAGGTTTAAACGTTATTCTTATTGAATCAGCTAATATTCCTGCCGTAGGAGTTGGTGAAGGTACCTGGCCAACTATGCGTAGCACGCTAAAAGCGTTAGGTATTAGTGAAACCGATTTTATTATTGAATGTGAGGCTAGCTTCAAACAAGGGGCTAAGTTTGCTAAGTGGTTTGACGGCTCTGAAGATGATTTTTATTACCACCCCCTAGTTTTACCCCAAGGATTTGGCAAAACAAATTTAGCGGCACATTGGTTGGCTAAGCAAACTCAAGTAAAGCAAAAAAATAATCATGTTAACTCATTTTCAAACGAAGTTTGTTTTCAGGAAGCTATTTGTGAACAAGGGCTAGCTCCCAAAACCATTCGTCATGCCGAATTTTCTGATGTAGCAAACTATGCTTACCACTTAGACTCAGCGAAGTTTGCCGTATTTTTACAAAAGCATTGCCAAGAAAAACTAGGTGTTACACATATAGTTGATGATGTTATTGGAATTAATAGTGCTATGAATGATGCCGATGATAGTGCTCACAAAGGCGATATTATTTCTGTAAGCACCAAAGATCATGGTGATATTGCCGGTGAACTTTTTGTTGATTGCACCGGTTTCTCATCACTTTTACTCGGTAAACATTATCAAGTACCTTTTAAAAAATGTGATGATATTTTATTTATTGATACTGCACTCGCAGTACAAGTGCCTTATGACTCAAAAGATTCACCTATCGCCTCGCATACTATCTCTACTGGTCAAGAAGCCGGTTGGATTTGGGATATTGGCTTACAACATCGTCGTGGTGTTGGTTATGTATACTCCAGTAAACACTCAACAGAAGCAGAAGCTAGAGCAGTGCTTGCTGAATATGTTGGTGATAAGTTTTCATCATTAAACGTGCGAAAAATTCCTATTGTAAGTGGTCATAGAGAGAGATTTTGGCAAAATAATTGTGTTGCGGTAGGTTTGTCTGCAGGTTTTTTAGAGCCGCTTGAAGCCTCCGCTCTAGTTATGGTTGAGCTGGCGGCACAAATGATTAGTGAGCAATTACCTACTTCTCGAGAGGTTATGGATGTGGTTGCGAAGCGATTTAATGAAACGGCGTTATATCGTTGGGATAGAATTATTGATTTCTTAAAATTACATTATATTTTAAGTGAGCGGACAGAGCCGTTTTGGACCGATAATAGAGACTTAAAAACTATTCCACAAAGTTTACAAGACTTGATTGTTGAGTGGAAATATCGTGCCCCGGCCGATCATGACTTCACCAGTAATAATGAAGTCTTTCCTGCGGCGAGTTATCAATATGTACTGTATGGAATGGGCTTTAAAAGTGATTATTGTCATACCCCATATGCGATTGATGATGGTGATTTTGCGGATGGTCAGTTTAAACAAAACAAAGTCTTAATTGATAAAGCGTTATCGTCATTACCCAGTAACCGAGAATTATTAGATAAAATTAAAAGCTATGGCTTTAGTCGAATTTAGTTACTTTGTCTGATCCACTGGATATAAGCGTTTGAAAATTTAGCATCACCTAAAGAGTAATAATAAATGGCACAGTTAGTTGCAATAGATAATCAAAATCACCTTAACTTAAAAGTAGATGCGGCTAAGGCTGAATTACATGGCGCGGGGTTACACTTAGTGCCCGCAGTTATGTCTGAGTTTACCAATATGGCGGTACAGTATCCTTTAGTTATTACTAAAAATGCTGATACTGGGCAGTTTGTGGTTGCTGCAATGTTAGGTTTTGAGTCGGGTGAAAACTTATTTTGGCGAGGTGGTCAGTGGCAAGGTTTATATTTGCCTTTACAAATTAGACGGCAGCCATTTTTTGTCGGTAACCCCGAACAAAACAGTGAACAAAAAGTTGCTGGCGATTATGTTGTCTGCTTTGATAGTGAAAGCCCTGCAATAACTTCCAATGACGGCCAGGCATTATTTAGCGAAGATGGTGTGGACACTGAATATTTTCAACAAGCCAAGTTTTGTCTTGCGCAGTTATTAGAAGGCGAGTTAGCAAATAAAAAGTTACTTGAGCAACTACAAAGCATGGAATTATTGCAAATGATGCAAATGGAAGTCACTTTTGCTAATCAGCAAAGTACCACCTTGAATGGTTTATATACCATTGATACAGAAAAACTTGCCGCCTTATCAGCTGAGAAAATAGCAAGTTTGCATAAAGCTGGACTGCTGCAAGCAATCTACACCTTAATTACTTCGCTTGGTCAAATTCATCATTTGATTGATTTGAAAAATAAACAACTGGGTTGTTAGTTGTTACCTATGTTTGATTTTAGCTTAAATAGCCAACCAACCTTAACAAAGCATTTAATTGGTGAAGAGAAAATCCCTTTACTGATTATTGATAACTTTGCCAATTCAGTGACTGATTTAGTTGAGTTTGCTGGAGACGGTTCGTCTTTTCAGGCGGATAAGACTAATTTTTATCCGGGTAAACGTAAGTTAATGCCAAGCGAATATGGTGAGCAGATATGTCGTCAATATTTACCCTTATTTCACTCTTTTTTTGACTGTCCACAAACGAGTGCAGCCAAAACTGTTCTATCCGCCTTAGCGGTTGCAGATACGCCAGTAAAACAATTACGTCCTATGCAAATGCTGCCTCATATTGATACCCCGCAAAGTAATCAATTTGCTGTAGTGCATTACTTATGTAATCAAGACCATGGTGGCACGTCTTTTTATCGTCATAAAGAAACCAGTTATCAAACGATTACCCAAGACCGGTTATATAACTATGCTAACCAAGTAAAAAAAGAAGCTATAGCGAATCAAATACATAAAAAACCTCGCTATATGAATGGTAGCGACAAACTATTTGAGCAGCTATATTCAGTAGAAGCTCGAATGAATAGGGCTATTATCTATCCAAGTAATTTACTGCACTCAGGTAATGTAAATACAGCTTTAGGTTTGTCATCGGTACCAAAAAAAGGTCGTTTGACTATCGGTAGTTTTATTTTACTCGAATGACTTTTTTGTCACTTTTATCTTTTTTGTACTTCTTTATGTAAAACACTAGCGGAAAATTATTTGTCATTCGTCTTATAGGGTAAGCAATAGATAAAAAATAAAATTCACACTTAGCTAAACCTAAAAAGTGAAAGACAATATTATGATAAAAGAAAGTACATTACACATCAGTTTTATGGCTGTAAGGCAGACAATGCGCAGAGTGATCTCGCGCATTGTGCCGCCGCGAGAAGTGGAAGATATCGTACAAGAAACCTATGTACGTATATGCCAAGTTGAGAATAAAGAAGCAATTAAGCAACCTAGATCTTTTTTGTTAAAAACGGCAAAAAATTTAGCTATAGATCACCTTAAACGAGCGGATGTTAGGCTCGTAGATGCAGTAGATAATATGGCTGAATTTGAACATTTAGTCAGTGCGGATGATGCAATATATCAGCAAGTTGCAACGGATAAAGAGTTTGCTCAATACTGTGAAGCAATAAGACAATTACCAATACAGTGCCGTAAAGCTTTTGTATTAAAAAAAGTGTATGGCTACTCGCAAAAAGAAATCGCGAAAAAACTGGCAATCAGTGAAAGCACAGTTGAAAAACATATTGGCCTCGGCGTTAAACGCTGTACCTATTTTATGATGCAGTTAACTAAAGAAGAAAGAACGGAAACAATGAAAAATAGTAAAAAAACACATCAAGTAAGAAGGGATCTCTGATGACTAACGTTTATTCTCTTAATAATGACGATGAGGTTATGTTTGACCAAGCCAGTATTTGGATTGCTAGAATGGATCGAAGCTTAACTGAGCTTGAGCAGGCAGAATTTAAAGCGTGGTTGTCAGAAAGTGAACAGCACCAAAAGTTAATTATAGAAATGGCCAGCATGTGGGATAAAATGGACTCTCTTGACCGTCTTGCTGATCTTTTTCCAACGTCGGATAAAACAGACTCTAAATTTAAATCAGCACCTAAAACAGCACAATGGCCGCTAGCATTTGCAGCCTCACTGGTACTGGCCCTATTTGTTGTTTTCTTTACCGATATTACCTTGAGTTCTTTATGGCAAGAAGAACAACAATTTGTCCGTTATGAAACCGCAGTAGGTGAAAGCAGTACTATTTATTTACCTGATAACTCAAAAGTGTTACTCAATACTGATAGTGTTTTATTAGTGCGATATACCGATGATTATCGCTTACTTGACTTACAACGTGGTGAGCTACATGTTGAAGTTGCCCATGACAAATCTAGACCATTAAGCGTTGTTGCTAATCACAAAGTAATTCAAGCCGTGGGTACTGCTTTTAGCGTGCAAGTAAAGGCGAGTGAGGTAGAGCTTATTGTTACTGAAGGTAAAGTTATCATTGGTCAACTAAATGAAAAGCAAGAAGTTAATGAAACAGCCCTAGTCATACCATCGAGTTCCCTAGCGGTTTCTGAAGGTGAGATTGCCTCATTAGCGGTCGCTAATAGCGTCTCAGTTATTGACAATAAGGCGATCAAAAAAAGCCTATCTTGGCGACAAGGAAATTTAGTTTTTAATGGTGAGACCTTAGCTGAAGCAATGGAAGAAGTTAGTCGTTATACCTCGGTGACATTCGAGATTGCAGATGAAGATTTGAAAAAGATAAAAATAGCAGGTCGCTTTAAAACCGGCGACGTTAAAGGGTTAATCTCAGTGCTCAAACATAACTTTAATATTAAAACTGATCGAGTTAATAAAGGATTAGTGGTATTAAGAAAACAAAGTTGATTACTATTTAATTCAGCCTAACAAACTCCCTTTGCCAAGTAGAATGCTGTTTCAGTTTACCACTGAGATCAATTTTATTTGGCACTTTTTAATTATGAAATATTCTGCTTAGACAGCACCATTTTACTTGTAAAGTGTCTTAGTTGAGTGCTCTTTTTAAAACAATATAATAATAAAAGGATATAAATAAATGGCCTACTCTGAGCCTGATAATTCAATTCAAAAACTGCATGACACTGAAGAAGTTCAAACCTCATTTTTATACGTACTATTTATCTCCTCTGTGGCGGCTATCGGTGGTTTTCTATTTGGTTTTGATTCCGGTGTTATTAACGGCACAGTAACTGCGTTAGGGAACGCTTTTAACGCTAGCGACGTAGCAAGTGGCTTTAATGTCGCCTCGGTACTTTTAGGTTGTGCGGTTGGGGCCTTGATGGCAGGACCGATATCTGATCGTTTTGGCCGTAAGCCTATCATGATCATTACAGCAATTATTTTTGCTATTAGCGCATTTGGCTCTGGTATATCAAGTTCATCTGCTGAATTCATTTTTTATCGACTGATTGGTGGCCTAGGCATAGGCGCTGCGTCAGTACTAGCCCCTGCTTACATTGCCGAAGTGGCACCAGCAGCGTTACGAGGTCGTTTAGCTACTTTGCAACAATTAGCTATTGTACTTGGCTTGTTTGCCGCTTTTTTAAGTAACTTCCTGATTGCTTCTGTTTCTGGTGGTGCCGAAGCTCTACTGATGTTTGATATTGCTGCTTGGCGTTGGATGTTCTGGGTAGAGTTACTACCAGCAGTATTATTTTTATTGGGTGTGATATTAATTCCTGAATCACCACGCTACTTAGTGGCTCAAGGTAAGATTGAGGAAGCAAGAAGCATATTCAAACGCATTGCAACAGGCATTGAAGATGAGCAAATAGCAGAAGTTAAAAAATCCCTGCATGGCGATAAAAAACCTAGTATCGCCGATCTTTTTATTGATGGTAAGAAAAAAATTCATCCAATTATTTGGGTTGGTATAGGGCTATCGGTATTTCAGCAGTTTGTCGGTATTAACGTAGTTTTTTATTATGGAGCTGAGCTTTGGCAAGCGGCAGGTTTTGACGAATCACAATCGTTATTTATAAACCTTATCGCAGGTACAACCAATATAATCTCAACTTTCATTGCTATCGCCCTAGTGGACAAAATTGGCCGTAAACCGTTATTACTGGTGGGTAGTGTTGGCATGTTTATCAGCTTAGGTGCTCTGAGCTTTATTTTTGGTACAGGTGGTTTAGATGAAGCAGGTAAATTGGCATTAAGTGATACTACAGGCACAGTAGCCTTGGTCATGGCTAATTTATTTGTGGTGTTTTTTGGCTTAAGTTGGGGCCCTATCGTATGGGTATTATTAGGGGAAATGTTTAATAACCGTATCCGTGGTGCTGCTTTAGCTATCGCTGCAAGTGCTCAATGGTTAGCAAATTTCGCAATTACCATGACTTTCCCTATATTGTTAGGCAGCTTTGGTTTGGCTGGCGCCTATGGCTTATACACAGTATCAGCATTGCTAAGTATTTTCTTTGTAATCAAATATATAAAAGAAACACGCGGCGTTCGTTTAGAGGAAATGTAAAAAGTCACTACGCCATAATTTGTAAACCATTATAAGTTGGGGTGATTATTAACGACTGTCTATGCGTACTAAGCTACTTGGAGTTGCCGCTTTATGTGGCTTAGTTAGAGAAATTAGTCATATCCATTTGGAATAGCGATAAGTAAATATGAGCACTTCTAGTATTAACCCAGTACATAATAACCTTGTAAGTCATGATCCAGTAAATAAAAATCCTTTAAACCTTGTTGCCGATATCGGCGGCACAAACATCAGACTTGGTGTAAGTGACAGCAGTAACCTCATTATCGACATTGAAACCTACCAATGTAGAGATTTCACTTGTTTACTCGACGTAATCCAATGTTACTTAACTGAAAAGAATATAACAAAAGCCAGTATTAATGCTTGTTTAGCTATTGCATGCCCGGTAGATACTGACATTATCTCCATGACGAATCTACCTTGGCAGTTTTCCCAAACAGAACTAAAAAAAGCACTGAAATTAAATAAACTAATACTGATCAATGATTATACTGCAATAGCCATGGCGATTCCGATGCTAACGGATAAGCAAAAAGTTAAAATTGGTGGTGGTACCGCAATAGCAGATAAAACCATTGCTGTTTGTGGGCCTGGCACAGGATTAGGAGTTGCCAATTTAATACCGCTCGTTAATAAATGGTATTGCTTAGGAGGTGAAGGGGGCCACGTCGATTATGCTCCAATAGATGATAAAGAAATCCAAGTCTTACGCTACATTCAAGGTTTTAAAAAACGAGTTTCTTATGAGCAATTATTGTCTGGTTACGGTTTAGAGCAGATATATCAAGCATTACTCAATATTGAGCATGATAATTGTTTACCTCAACAAGCCACTAGCTTAACGGCTCAAGAAATCAGCACTCAAGCATTAATTGAAACTTGCACTCTCAGCCAACAAGCATTGGACTTATTTTGTAAAGTCCTGGGAAGTTTTGCAGGCAATCTCGCTTTAACAATGAATACTCAAGGAGGGGTGTATATTGCGGGTGGTATTGTCCCGCGTTTTATTGATTACCTTAGAAATAGTGATTTTAGACTACGCTTTGAAGCTAAAGGCCGTATGTCACCTTTGAATAAAGAAATTGCCACCTATGTCATAACAGAGAAACAACCTGGTTTATTAGGTGCTTCAGTATATTTAAATCAAGATTTGGCAATAAATTAGGAAAGCATCAACAGATCGATAATGAATCTTTCACAAATTTTAATTGATTTCAAATCCAGAAGCTGGCTTTCATCACTGAGTTTGTTTGAGCTGCACTATGATCATATTTTTACCGCTTAAACTAGTAATTAGTTGAGTATTAACGGTCTTTTGTTCTATTGATGACAACTTAATTAAGTGGCCAACAGGTACACTACAGTGATTATTCTCAGGCGTAGTGACAACCATATCGTCAGTTAAGCTATAGGCAAAAAGTAAAGTATCTTCGCTCAACTCAACTGTGACAATCTGTTGCTCAATATAACAATCAACCTGAGGTGAGAATGTCAGTTGATTAGTCATAATGTTGAAGTCTTTAATTCCTCCGTTTACTAAAGTGCCATGTGTGTTGCTGCCGCCATCAAAGCGAGCGATATCCAGTAAGTTAGTTAATTCATCAATATCATCATTACCGTGATTTAACGTTAAACCTTCACCTTCAATGAGTACTAGATTGCGTTGATACCCTGCAAAGTTTGAAAAGTCACCATCATTGACCACACTGGCAATGCTTAAGCGCCAATCAAAATCATCCAAACTACCACCCTCGCTAATGGCTAATTCAGTGGTATGGCCTAAACCATTTTTCCATGGAATAGTTCTAAAATTTTCAGGAGAGAATACAGTAAGCATAAATGACCTTGAGCGTAATTTTTTGCCATATTACTTAGTTTATCTTTATAGGCAAGTTTATTTATGTGACGCTTTATTTTGATAATTACATTAGACCAAACGGATCTATTTTATTAGTCCAGTTGGTATTAGTACTTGCTATGCGCTCTGCGCTCACGTTAGAATTAAAAACGTGAATAGTTAATACTTTCAATAAGCATTAACTACCACAACACTTGTCGGAGTGCCAAAGGCTGAGATCGCGAAAGCGGGATCCGTAAAACCTGATCAGATTAATATCTGCGTAGGAAACAAGAGAGAGTAATTAAGTCATCGTGCTTAGCTTTTAACCAACCTCTTTTTGCCTCTTTTTAACTAAAAAATCAGTTAAAAAAACTCCGCCTATTTTTACTTTTTTTTTGCTTTTATATCAATAAAACAAGAAAAACCAAAAACAAGGTGCGACCATGAACAACTCAACTGACACTGTTAATCCAGTGAAAAAGCCACAAACACGACGTGAAAAACGCGAAGCGGCAGAAGCATTCTTAAAAAATGTCTCAGACCAATCTTTTCCAAATTCTAAAAAAGTCTACGTGCAAGGTGAAATCCACGATATCAAAGTCGGTATGCGTGAAATTACCTTATCTGACACCTTAGTTAGCGGTAGTAAAGACAAGCCAGTCTATGAAAAAAATGAACCATTATGTGTTTATGATACTTCAGGCTTTTATACCGATGAAAACGTTGAAATAGATGTTCATAAAGGTATTCCTCGTTTACGAGAAACTTGGATTGATGCGCGTGATGATGTAGAGACTTTTACTTCAACTCATTCTGAATTTGCACAGCAACGTCTTGATGATGAAGGTGTTGATGAAATTCGTTTTGAACATTTACCTAAAATGCGCATTGCTAAAAAAGGTAAAAATGTTACGCAAATGCATTACGCTCGTCAAGGTATTATTACCCCAGAGATGGAGTATATTGCCATTCGTGAAAACTTAAAGCGCGAAGAAGTTAAAGATGCAACGCTATTACTACAACATAAAGGCCAATCTTTTGGTGCTAGTATTCCAGAGCAAATCACGCCTGAATTTGTCCGTGACGAAGTAGCTCGTGGTCGCGCTATTATTCCAGTAAACATCAACCATCCAGAATGTGAGCCAATGATCATTGGTCGTAACTTTTTAATTAAAGTAAATGCTAATATCGGGAACTCAGCGGTTACCTCTTCTATTGAAGAAGAAGTTGAAAAACTTGTTTGGTCAACTAAATGGGGCGCAGATACCGTCATGGATTTATCGACGGGTCGTAATATTCACGAAACCCGTGAATGGATCATGCGTAATTCACCAGTCCCTATTGGCACTGTGCCTATTTACCAAGCACTTGAAAAAGTAAATGGTGTGGCCGAAGATCTTACTTGGGAAATTTTTCGCGATACCTTAATTGAACAAGCAGAGCAGGGCGTCGATTACTTTACCATTCATGCGGGTGTGTTACTGCGTTATGTACCTATGACGGCTAAACGAGTAACCGGTATTGTTTCTCGTGGTGGTTCTATCATGGCTAAATGGTGTTTAGCGCATCATAAAGAAAACTTCCTCTACACGCATTTTGAAGATATCTGTGAAATATTAAAGCAATACGATGTGTCATTCTCATTAGGTGATGGTTTACGTCCAGGTTCAGTAGCTGACGCGAATGATGAGGCGCAGTTTGCTGAATTACATACGTTAGGTGAGTTAACTAAAATCGCTTGGAAGCATGATGTGCAAACCATCATTGAAGGCCCTGGTCACGTGCCACTTCACATGATTAAAGAAAATATGGAAGAGCAACTTGAGCATTGTGGCGAAGCGCCTTTCTATACGCTTGGCCCATTAACTACCGATATTGCACCAGGTTATGATCATATTACTTCTGGCATAGGTGCGGCTAATATTGGTTGGTACGGTTGTGCCATGCTTTGTTATGTAACACCAAAAGAGCATTTAGGTTTACCGAATAAAGAAGATGTAAAAGAAGGCTTGATGACCTATAAGATTGCTGCACATGCGGGCGATTTAGCCAAAGGTCATCCAGGTGCACAAATTCGTGATAATGCTATGTCTAAAGCACGCTTTGAGTTCCGTTGGTACGATCAATTCAATATTGGTTTAGATCCAGAACGAGCTCGTACTTACCACGATGAAACCTTGCCGCAAGAGTCGGGTAAAGTTGCGCATTTCTGTTCTATGTGTGGGCCGAAATTTTGCTCAATGAAAATATCACAAGAAGTACGAGATTACGCAGCTAACCTTGATAAAAATGCGATTAAGATCCAACTGCTTGATGAAACGATTACCTTAACTTCTGATGAAGCCATTGAACAGGCAATGCAAGAAAAGTCTGCTGAATTTAAAGCAACCGGTAGCGAAATATACCAGCTTGCTGATTAGCTAAACTTCGTCATATCCGAAGTGTTTTATCGGATATCCATTGTCTCCCCGAAGAAATGCTGCGGGGAGACAATCCTTTGCTTATCGGTAGAAGGCGGATAAACATGAACATTGCCATTGTTGGCGCAGGATTGATGGGGCGTTTACTCGCCTTGTCTTTACTGCGAGGTAAACAGTCAGAAAGCGTAAGTATTACTTTATTTGATAAAGATAATAAACTCGCCCACAACAGCGCTGCTTATGCGGCGGCAGGATTATTAACGCCTTTAGGTGAATCACTTCATTGTGAGCCTAACATTGTTAACATGGGTTTTGAGTCATTAGGTTTATGGCCAGATTTGCTCGACAGTTTGGATGAATATACCCTTTTTCAACGAACTGGCGCCATCATGGTGAGTCATGAGCAAGATAAAGGTGACTATCAACGCTTTGTTAGGCACTTAAATAATAATTATCCAGAACATGAGCGACATGCGTTAGACCGTGCACAATTACTTGAGCTAGAGCCTGAAATAGGGCGAAGTTTTAATCAAGGTTTGTACTTACCACAAGAAGGGCAGATTGGTAATCGTCGTTTATTGATTGCCTTACGAAAACAGTTAGAAAAAGAAGCTGAAAGCAGCAATGGCGTTAACTCGCTAAACTGGTTAAGTGAGTGTCAGGTATTTGCTATTGAAAACACTGATCTTAGTAGTACAGTTAGTTATCAGCAGTGCGGCATAAGTTGTAGCCAAAGCTTTGATTTAGTTATTGATTGTCGAGGTACTGGTGCGAGTCGTAAAAATAGCCACAGAGCCTGTGCACCATTAAGTGACTTACGATCAGTAAGAGGGGAGTTATTCCAACTTTTTGCGCCAGAAGTAAATATTTCAAGGCCGATACGTTTGATGCACCCTAGATATCAGCTTTATATTGCACCAAAACAAAAAGGTTTTTATGTGGTGGGTGCCACTGAAATTGAGAGTGACGATGATGCACCTATGACGGTTCGCTCTGCAATGGAGTTATTGAGCGCAGCTTATAGTGTTCATCCTGGATTTGCAGAAGCCAATATTCGTCAACACATTAGTCAATGTCGACCAACTTTTAGTGATAATCAACCTAAAATCACTCACAAGGACAGTTTAATACAAGTAAATGGTTTATTCCGTCACGGATTTTTAATTGCGCCAGTGGTACTTAAACAAGTGTTAACACTGGTTAATAACCAGATAAATAATACCAACGATACCTTGCCTTACAGTGAGTATTTACGCACTGAGCAACAGCAAGAAGAGGTGATTTAATGAATATTCATATTAATGGAAAAGCTTACTCGTTAAGCAATGAAATACATATCAGTGTCAGTTCTGCTTTAACGTTACATTTTATTGAACCACAACAAAGTACTTTTGCTGTGGCGCTAAATGGTGACTTTGTCGGTAAAGAAGAGTACGACACCACCCTAGTAAAAAATGGCGATAGCCTTGATGTGCTATTGCCAATACAAGGAGGTTAATGATGACACTTAACATCTATGGGCAGCAGCTTGATAGTCGTTTGCTTATTGGCAGTGCACTTTATCCATCGCCACATGTGATGAAACAAGCCATACTTGCTAGCGGCTCACAAGTAGTAACTCTCTCACTGAAACGTCAAAATCCTTCGGAAAAATCGGGGCAACAAATATGGCGTTACTTGCAAGAAGTTATTGCTGAAGTACATGGTCACTTATTGCCGAATACCGCCGGTTGTAAAACCGCAAAAGAAGCGGTTACCTTAGCAAAAATGAGTAGAGAAATTTTTCAAACTGATTGGATTAAACTCGAAGTGATTGGTGATGACTACAATTTGCAGCCTGATCCTATTGAGCTACTCAATGCCACCGAGCAGCTGATAAATGACGGCTTTAAAGTCTTGCCTTATTGCACCGATGATTTAGTGCTTTGTCAGCGCCTTTATGATTTAGGTTGTCAGGTGATTATGCCGTGGGCATCGCCAATCGGAACAGGTAAGGGACTAATGAATCCTTATAATTTAGAAACCATTCGTTTGCGTTTACCTGATGCTACCTTAATTTTAGATGCAGGCATTGGCAAACCTTCGGATGCTTGTTTGGCGATGGAAATGGGTTATGACGGTGTTTTATTAAATAGCGCGGTTGCACTGGCAGATAATCCAGTACTGATGGCAAAAGCCTTTGGTCAAGCACTGCAAGCAGGTGAACAAGGGTATGTAGCGGGGATTATGGAGCAAAGGCAAACTGCACATCCCTCTACACCGACATTAGATACACCTTTTTGGCACCAAAATAGCTAATAAATTCGTCGTTATTTAACCCTGCTGCAGCGTTGAAGATGCTCACCTAGTAAACTAGGCTCCGCGTATTCGCCTTGCATTAGCGTCAACTAACTTAGTCTTTAAGTTATTTTACCTTTCAAATTATTAACCTATTAAATAGAAAATACTGACATTGATGACTGATATGATTAAGAAAAAACCGATAATCTGGACTATTTCTGGCAGTGATTGTTCTGGCGGTGCTGGTATTGCAGCCGATATTAAAACGGGGCATGGTTTGGGTGTGGAAGTGTGCCACCTGATTACCGCAAATACTGTGCAGAATTCGCACCAGCTGCTATCGGTAAATGCTATATCAGTTGAATTACTGCAGCAACAAGCAGCGTTGTTAACTGATGACAAACCACCATCGGTCATCAAAATTGGCTTAGTGGCTAACGTAGAGCAAGTGCAGTGGTTAGCTCAATTACTTGAACAAATTAAACAAGTTATTCCCACAGTTATTAGCGTTTATGATCCTGTTGGCCAAGCGAGTGTTGGTGGTTGCTTTAACAGCCTTACTCTGGAACAGTTAGGCCCTTTATTACTGCAAATTGATGTGATCACACCTAATTTGATGGAAGCGAAATGCCTAGCGAAATTTGATAGTTCAACGGACGAGAATAGTGCTGAAAAGTTGGCGAAAAAAATCCATCAATATTTTGCTATTAACAGCATTATTGTGAAAGGTGGTCATAGTTCTGATGATGATGGACACTCGATTGATTACTGTTTTCACCAATTAAATCAGCTGAATGGTAAACAAGACAACCAAGATAAAAGCCAAACAGCGATTAGTTACCAGTTAAGTGCACAACGCATAGAAAGTCATTACAGTCATGGTGGCGGTTGTAGTTTTGCCAGCGCATTAGCGAGCTTTCTTGCTCAAGGTTATTTGATACGTGATGCGTTCACTTTGGCAAAGGCGTTTATCAGCCAAGGCTTGAGCACAAGCAAGAAAGTCAGTGAATTGCACGGTCATCAATATTATGGTGCCTTTGAACAGCAAGGCTGGCCACGTAATGCTGAATGCTTCCCAGAAGTTCTTGATGAACTCAGTCAGCAATATCAAAATTTACCAGCTTTTAACTCGTTAGATTTAGCAGAGAAAAAACTTGGTCTTTATCCGGTAATAGATTCACTTTATTGGCTAAAGCGTTTGCTACCTTTAGGTTTAGAAATTATTCAGCTACGGGTGAAAAACTTGGCTGAAAGTGAACTTGAGCACGTTATTATTACCGCTGTTGCATTGGCAAAAGAATATAATACGCGTTTGTTTATCAATGATTATTGGCAATTAGCTATTAGACATGGTGCTTATGGTGTTCACATTGGACAAGAAGACTTGCAAGATGCAGATTTAACGGCCATTCAGCAATCGGGGATACGTTTAGGCATCAGTACCCACGGTTGTTATGAATTCTTATCGGCACAGCGATTACAGCCATCATACTTAGCAATTGGTGCAATTTTTCCCACAAAAACTAAAGACATGACAGGGCAAATTCAAGGCATTGATAATTTGAGACAGGTATTATCTTTGCGTCCTGAAAATGAGCATAAAATTCCTGTGGTTGCTATTGGCGGAATTAATCTTGAACGCGCAGCAGAAGTTATCGCTACAGGCGTGGAAAGTATTGCTGTCGTTACAGCCATAACAGAAGCTGAGCGCTCACATGACATTTCACCTGAGCAGGCAGTCACGCGTTTACAATTCTAGCTGAATCATGCATATTCGAGTGGAACGGGTATATGATGTCATTGATGGAAATAGGTTAAGGATAATAATGAAAGTTTTAGAAAATAAGATACCACCGCCTTTAGTGGGTTTACTGATTGGGCTAGGGATGTGGGGGTTAAGTACAGTAACGCCAGTTATCTTACTAACAAATACAGTCAAATCAGTGTTGGTGATTGGTTTTATTGCTCTTGGTATTTTCTTTGATCTTGCAGGCATCATCTCGTTTAGAAGGGCTAAAACCACTGTAAATCCGTTGAAACCTAATACGGCAAGCACCTTAGTAACATCCGGTATTTATCAAGTAACTCGTAATCCCATGTATGTTGGTTTTGTTGCTTTTTTATTGGCTTGGGCAAGCTTCTTAAGCTCGGCATGGGCTCTCATTTTAATTCCATTGTATATGCTTTATATTCAACGTTTTCAGATAGCTCCTGAAGAAAGAGCGCTAACAGCATTGTTCAAAGAAGAATTTACTCAGTATAAAGCACAGGTTCGCCCATGGTTATAATGACCGTATGCAACGAACACGAGCTGATTTATTAAGCATAAAAAGGGGGAAATACACTAGTGTATTTCCCCCTTTTCGTTATTAATCATTTATATTCAATGTAATATTACATTGCAGATAATAATCTTGGATTAACGACTAAGTTTCTAACGCCGTGAGCGTGATCTTCTTTAAAAGCATTACCTTTACACCATTCACCAACAGACTCGATATTTACTTTCGCCACTTTTGGACGAACGCTCCAAGTTACTTGAAATGGAGAACCCTTTTCATTGTAACTAGGACCTGTAGTTGAGCCAGCATATTGAATCGGTGTGCCTGTGTTACTTGGAATGTTAGGCGCTTGATGTTTATCATTTTTGATACTGTGCTTAGTCAACTCAACAAAATCTAAAGCATTTTTATCATTCACAACAACAAATACTTGTGTCTCAACACGAAATTGTGGGTTGATAGTGGATTCACCTAAACAAGCACCTAACGTATTGCCCGGTGCTGCTTGTGCAGTAGAGTGAACATAGTGTACCTCGATAGTATCGCCAGGAAATAAACCACCGTGCGGGTTAGGACAAATATCCTGACTAACTTTTTTAGTTTCTTTACTGCTTAATTTACCTGTATAAACAAAACCTGTTTGATAACCAGTGCCATCGCCGTTACCAGCATACTTACTAAACTCGCCACCTTTATGTTCAGCATTTTTATGCATATGGATATTACATAAATTCATGTTAGTAGATTCCGGTGCTAGACCAAAAATACGTGGGTTATTACCTTGTTTCATTGATAAATCACGAGGTGATTGTGGTCCATAACCTTTGTTAACTGTATTGTTTTCCAGCATAGCGCGTTGCTTTTTAATTAAGTTATCTGACACCTTGGTAGACACAATGTCAGCAAAAGCTGCCAATGGAGTTAATGCTGCGGCGACAGTTAGTGCAATAATATTCGTCTTCATATTTTACCCTTAAGGTTGTTGATTAACTGGTTACGTACGACGAATAGCACTTTCGATACATTTTCGACACTTTTAAATCAATATAGCTAGTAGTTCAGGGATTATCATATAAAACAAAGCTATTCTACGCTGTTATTTTATAGCTGGTAAATGATAAAACTACAAGCCGGCTTTACTGTTTTAAATTGCACAAAAAGACAATGTTAGACTTTGTTTTTATTGCTTTTCATCATAAGTTAATTACTAAGCATGCTACAGCAAAATCGAATGTTAGACACTGACATGACCCAGTTATAAGCCGTCTAATGTGTTAAGAATTGTAATCATCCTAATGTATGATGTTTTGCATTTTTATCACGTTGATCACATGAGGCACCAGTACTTGTGAGCATAAAATAGCAAGCTATAATTTAGGAAGTCAACGCATAGAAAGTTTACTTGATATGTCTGGTAATTAATGTGGGGTATTATTATGATTGAACTGAAAATTCAGGCTGTCGGCTCTGGAGTAGGAGTTGAACTTCCGCCAGAAGTGTTAAAACAATTACAAACCAGTGAAGGGGAAACTATCTTTTTAGAGAATATGTTTGATGGTAGTTATAGTTTAACTAAACATGACGAAAAGTCTGCTGAACAAATGATGTTAATCGATGGGCAAATGCACGAAGAAGACTCTTAAATATTCTACATAATCTATAAACAGCTACGGCATAAGAAGTAAAAATGGTTAGCAATAAACTACTAAGTTATAAGAAAATTTCTGTCGCTAAGGTGTTTGAAAAAGAAACCCAGCTTATTGCCCAAATACAAGCGGGAGAACTCAAGCAATGCTTAATGTTATGGCAGGCGAAAGAAGCGACCTTGGTATTACCTGCAGGTAAGAAGTGGCTGGCGTCAGATGAACTTAAAGCGAGTTTGTTAGCCGATGAGTGGCTTTTACAAGCGCGTAAAACTGGCGGAGCACCTGTGCCACAATGCCCCGGAATAATTAACTTATCTCACCTATATCTTTGGTCAAATGACTCGCCCTATTCAATCACCCAAGCTTATGAGAATTTATGCACAGTTTTACATGGCTTCTTTGCTCAATTTAATTTAATTAGCCAAGCACATGCTACAGAATTCTCTTATTGTGATGGTGATTATAATATCAACTTGAATGGTAAAAAAATTGTTGGTACTGCTCAGCGAGTGATATTAAAAAAAGGTGGCGGCAAGATAGTGTTGGCACAAGCCTTTATTTTGATTGATGTGTTACTTGAAGAGATCATAAAGCCAATTAACTTGTGCTACCAATTATCTGATAAAACCGATCGGGTAAAAGCGCAGGTGCATACTACGCTTTTTGAGCATATTAACCAGAAACCGACAATAGATAAGCTATATCAGCAATTGACTAAAGCTTTTGTTGATAGTGGCCTTTATCAATAAAAGAGTTACTGATAAAAAACCACTAATCACTTATAAAATGAGTCTTAATAAAACGGGGTAAGCAATGCCTAAGAACCCGTTTTTAGTTGCTCATAAAGATCTGTAAATTTAACGCGCTTTTTGTAACCTTTGAAAAAGTGCTTATGCATTACTTTACCTTGGTTATCAATTACCACGACACCTGGGTAAGGGATACCGTAATGATCACTACCTACAGCATATTCACTGTTTACGATACCGTAGGCCAGCATTGTTTGTACTTTTTGGTCTGATAATAATGGATAGCTGATATTTTTCTGTTTAGCGAATGTTTTTAAAATATTAGTATTATCATAAGAAATGGCTGCTAAGCCGTAACCTAATTTTTTAAATTGTTCAGCATGTTCATTTAATTCTATTAGGTGTTTTTTACAAAAGGGACACCAATCAGCAGAGCGGAAAAACAAGATAATTACACCTTGTTCACCACTAAGCTCTTTGATGTTAACCGCTTGCTCTTGAGTATTTAGAACCGAAATCTTGGGCGCTTGTTCACCGAGTGTCGGGCCTACATTAATACTTGTGTTGGCAAAGGCATTATTAGTTAATAACAAAAGTAGTGAAAAAACTGAGATTGATATTTTTTTATTGATGCGGGAGTAAATTTTACGGTTCATTTAGGTTACGGATCTTTGTGGGTTATGACCTAAAAGACCGCTTGATGAAATAAAAATTTCATTGTAAATGAAGCTATTGTTTATTAGTGCTATTTAACGACTAAATTTAGTTAAATAGCACTATCCCACTGGCAAGTGTTACTGGCCAGGGAGGACCGCGTTTTACATTACCATTCTTTTAAAAGGCTATTAGCAGCCTTTTTCTCAGGGAAACTTTGCTCACTATCTATCGCTTCAATTAAATACTTTTTAGCTTCTACTTTTCTTGAAAGAGCAAATAATGTGACGGCAGTATGGTACTTCACTTCAGCATTATCAAAGTCTTTGATCAGTGCTAAACGAAACAGTGCAATCGCTTGTTTGTGCTCACCTAATCTACTTTTAATCCAAGCAAGTGTATCAATAATAACGACGTTTTCAGGTAAATAACCATAGGCTTGTTGCGCATATTGTTTAGCCTTATCAACATTACCTAAGGTAAATTCAACACTGGCGGCATTATTTAATAAAATAGGTAAGGGCCCATATTTTTTAATGAGTGTTTGGTATTGCTCAGCAGATTTTTGCATTTGAAGATTAGCTTTATAACTATCAGCAAGTGCGATAGCGACTAACATGTCATTAGGGTATTTCTTTAGCCACTTTTTCAGTGGGTTTATTGCTTTACTCGGATTATCTTGTTGTTTGTAACTACGATATAAACCGAGAATTGCTTGTTTTTGATCTGACTTTTCTAACGCGCGTAGATAAAACCTAATAGACTGCGTATTGTCACCTAAAGCAAGATATAAATCCCCTTTGAGTACCAAGGCTAAGCTATCACTTTGAGTAATATCGGCAATGGAAGAAATTAGGCTTAATGAAAACCCTTCATTTTTATCCTTAATCGTGAGATTCACTAGACCAATATAAGCTGGCAAGTGCTTATCATCAGCTATTATGGCTTTCTTATAAGATTTAATTGCACCAGTATTATCTCCAGCTTTCAGCTGTGCTCTAGCGAGGATGATGAGTGCATTCGCTTTTTTACGAGATTTTTCAACATATTCTCTTAATGCTAAGACCGCTTGTTGGTGTTTGTTTTGTTGTTGGTACAATGTGGCAATCGTCAGTAAAGCTTGTGGCTTTTTCGGATTTGCCCCAATAAATTCGTCGACTAAATCAACTGCTTCATCCAATTTATTTTGTTGCGTTAAAATACGACTTAACTTTAACACCACATAAAAGTCATTCGGATCTTGTGCATATGATTTTTGTATCCAAAGTAAAGCGTTATCAATATCCTTCTTGAATAAATAACTGTCAGATATTTCAGTCATCAATAAAATGTTTTTATCAAATATTGCCAGTTTAGTTTGTAAAAATTTAAGTGCTTTATCAAAGTCACCAGCAATATTATCCATACGCGCTAAATGCACCATAGCAATGATGTTGGCATCATTTAACTTAAGTGATTGTTCAAATGCAGCTCTGGCTTCAGGCACTTGTCTGTTCAAGCCATAAAGAATACCAATGCGTTGTTGGAAAAAGCTGTTTTGTGGAAATTCTTTTATCAATGCCTTAGCAACATCAATCGCAGAAGTATAATTTTTGGTGTTTTGGTATGAATCAATAAGTAACAATTTGATTTGTGTACCATTAAGTTCGTTATCCTTAACTGCAGATAGAACCTCGATGGCTGATTGATAGTCACCTGATTGCATTTTGCTGCGTGCTAAGTTACTGACACTGATGGTTGAGTGGGGGTAGCTATCAACTACTTTTTCAAAATAAAATTGTGCTTTAGCACTGTCTTCTAACTGTAAATACGTTAAGCCTAACAACGTGAGAATATCAGGGTTTCCTGGGCGTGCTACATTGGTTTTAGTGAGTAAGTTTCTTGCTGAATTTAAATCACCTTGCTCTATTTCAATACTAGCCAACATACGTACGCTATCAATATCAAATTCTACGTAACTTAGATAATAACTTAGGTAGCGATGGGCATCATTTAAGTTACCAAATTGAAAATTAGTTAAGCCAGCTAAAAAATAGTAATCAGGGGTATTTCGCATGACTTCAGGTGGAACCGCAGCTAATGTTGCTATGACTTCAGTTAATTTCTTATTCCCTGAATCGTCATTGTCGATACTAGATAAACTGGCATTGATTACTGCTTTTAAATAACCGGCTCTCGGCTCATTAGGGATTTCGTTAAGAATGAAATCTACATGAGGAGCGGCTTGCTGATATTCTTTTAATTCAATATGCAACATTGCTTTAGTTAAGCGAGCAGATAAGTGTTTATCGTTAATCTTGAGTGCTTCATCGATAGCAAGTAATGCACCTTGTCGATCATCTAAACGATGTAATATTTTAGATTTTAAGATCCAGCCATTAATAAAGGGTTTCACACTGGTAAGAGATAAATCAATATAGCTTAATGCTTGATCAACCTCTGATGCTTGCAAAGCAATTTGTGCTCTACCTAACAAGGCTAACTGGTTTTTGGGTTTTAAACTAAGTGCTGTAATAAAAGCTTTATCGGCTAAGTTATATTGTTTTTTACCAATATAAGCCTGGCCTCGAATGAGTAATAGCTCACTTTCAATTTGCTCGTTACGTTGACCTAATTTCGCCATCGCTATTGCTTCATCATACTTACCTTGTAATACATAAGCTTGTCCGTATAGCGTAATCAATCGATCATTATCAACTTTACCATCTCTTGCGCGATCAAGCTCAATTTGTGCGGCAGAGCCATTGCCTTGAGTGATTAATATTTGCGCCATTAAAACCCGAGACGGCATATGCGTCGGGTTCTCTTGAATAATATTTTTTAGATGGATAATGGCACTAGAATACTCTTCATTTTGAAAAGCAATTAAGGCTTCTTCATAATTGGCATCAAGTTTTTCATTAGCAAAGGTTGCAGCGGAAATAAATAATAATGAGAGTAGGGATGCACGTAAGCTATTTTTAATTTTCATGGGATACCAATTTAATGATTATTCTCTGTATGGCGACAATGTGTGGTTAATCTTACTAAGCAACTAACGAGGATTAACAAAATTCTTAGAATAAATAAAACGCTAAAATAGTAACACTGTTAGCCACTTCTTTGATAAACATTTATCTAAAAATAATAGGTGAAGTGTACTTTTTACTGTGTCAGGATTTTTTACAATAGAAGATATTACTCTATAGTTTTATCAACTTAACAGGTCTGATATGTTGCTATATGGTTAATTCTAAGTGTTGGTATAATAATTGCTTATTGCTGAGGTAATTGGTAATGAGTGTAAAAAATAACTAGCTCATTCTTTCTCTATTTCTCAATCTGAAAGTGATAACGTAATAAAACTATGACTTTAATTAAAAAAATATTTAAAACTCTTGCGGTAACTGCTTTATTTTCATCTGCTAATGTTTTAGCTGCTGATTTCCTTGTTGATACTACTATTACAGACTCCATTGGCGATGCACATGGCCCTTCTGGTAAAGAATGGGTATATGAAATTGAAAAAATGGATGTTCAATGGGCAAGTAATGACGTAATTACCGTTGATGTTTATACCAATTTTGTTGATTACAATAATGAAAAAAGCACTGGTTCTACTAACGGTGTGAGTAATGGCAATATTGTTTTAGGTGATCTTCTTATTAGTACCAATGGTGATAATACTCCATTCAATTATGCCTTTGTATTATCTGATGATGATCGCGGCCAGAAGTACTATCAAAAAAGTCACTGGGATAAAACAGGTACTCTGACTGAGATTGATTCTACGGTAACGTCTAAAACGTACCACAATGAGTCTAATAGTGTACAAGACGGCGAGGTCATTGCAGGTAACCAAATTGGTAATGGCGTTGAGAGTGCTTGGTCTGTGGACAGACAAAATACTGGTAGCAACCGCGATAATTATGATGTGATTAGCTTTAGTTTTAACGTAAATGGTATTGATGCCTTTCAAAATGCTTCACAGCTGGCGTTCAGTTGGGCAATGTCTTGTGCAAATGATATGGTACATGGTGTAGTAGATGTTAACCGTCCTACCAGTGTTCCAGAGCCGACAACATGGTTACTTATGCTGTTAGCACTTGTTTTCATGGCTAAAAAGCACAATAAAAAAGCCAATGACTTTTCTGCTTAGTTCGCTTTGTCTTGATTCTGTAATTATAAGAATTAACTAGCAACCAAGTATAAAAAAAACGACCTTTAGGTCGTTTTTTTATGCTCGAAACAAACATATGATTACCCATATAGATAAAGCTGTTAACATGCTCATCATTAATCGCTTTATCCAGTAAACGTTACAGAATACCTATGACAGATAAAAATGATGACAGTATTTGTCCCTTATGCCAGCAAAAGAATCGCTGCGGTGTTAAAGCGGCCAGTAATTGCTGGTGTATGAATACTCAAGTGCCTGAAGCGCTGTTAGCAAAAATACCAACGCATCTGAAAGGCATTAGTTGCGTATGCAATGCTTGTATTGATCGTTATTGGCTTCAACAACGTGTAAAAGCAAAAGAATAATAATTTGATGATTATGATGACTGTGCAAAGCGTAAAAATAAAAGCACAACAGCATAAATAATTTTTAGGGCTTAGCTCTACGCAAATAGTTCGCATTCAAGTAACATACCTCCTATAAATGTATTTTCTCGAAACCGTTATGAATAAAACCTCAGAGGCATATCAGCCATTACTTAGCTCAAATGCAAAAGTTGCCATAATTGGTGGCGGTGTTGCGGGTTCAACTATCGCATTGCGTTTTGCAGAATTAGGCTTAGACACTACGCTGATAGAAAAGGGTCCAAGCTTAGTTAATGGCCCGCCTATTTGTCACTTGCATGCTGGCGGTAACTTGTACCGTGAGATTTGTGATGAACAATGCCTTACATTATTACAGCAATCAATAGACACGGTTAAAGTCTATCCTCAAAGCGTTAATATTCGGCCAACAGTGATAGCTTTGCCTAAAACCGATAAGGGCCAGCCAGAAGATTTACTACCTCGATTAAAGAAGTTACGTGCTAAATACAGTGAACTTGTCACTCAAGATAGTGATAACAAGGTACTTGGGGAACCAGAAAACTATTTTCGATTTTATTCACGCGCAGAGCTTGATGCTTTACGTGAATTACCTTTAGCCAAAACGGCACAACATGATAGTGATTGGTTAATCGCTTTTGCACAACACGTTGATTTAGATAGTTTGAAGTTTCCTGTATTGCTCGTGCAAGAGTATGGTTTATCTGCGTTTCGTTTTGCCGCTATCGCAAGCTTAGCAATAGAGGAGTTACCTAGTTGTCATCTTCAAACCGATAGCCAAGTGGTTGCCATTACTCAGGACGACAGTACCTTAGGTTGGCAAGTATCGACTCAAGCATTATCTCCACACCATCAAAGTCCGACTATCATTGAACAGCACTTTGACTATGTTATTAATGCTTGCGGTTTTAAAAGTGGTGAAATTGATGACATGGTCAGCGCCAAACGTAAACGTATGGTGGAATTCAAAGCGGCTTATGTTGCACATTGGCCTCAATGCCAAGGGTTATGGCCTGAGATTGTTTTTTATGGTGAGCGAGGTACTCCGCAAGGTATGGCGCAATTAACTCCTTACCCTGATGGTTATTTTCAGCTACATGGCATGACACAAGACATCACCTTATTTGACCAAGGATTAGTTGCGAGTTCGTTAGAAAGTGCGCAGCCGCAATTAGCAAAGCGCTTTATCGAAAAGATTGATAAAAAATGGCCAGAGCAGTTAGTGCATAATCGAACCTTAGGTTCTATTGATCATATTGCTCAGTTTGTTCCTACTTTTGATACCGCAACGGTTGCAGCTAAACCGCTATTTGGTGCGCAGCAAATTCCGGGTGAAGATGCTGATTTACGTGCTGCTGATGTGTCATTCTATGGTCAACACTATGCACGTACTGAAATAGTTAAAGCCTCATCGGCTTTAGCCGCAGCCGATGCAATTTTAAATAATCTAGTCGATTGCGGATTAATTGATGCATTACAATTAGGCGATTATCTAACGCAGCATTACTTCCCCGTAAGCCAACAGTGCTGCGAAATAAAAGTAACTGAACGTGCAATGATGTTAGCTAAGCAGCGCGATTATCCAATGGCGTTAGCAAAAAACCTGTGAAATCCTCTCTATTCTTAACGCTATAGTTAATGTTTTAGTGCGGTTAGTAGTTCAGCAAAAGTATCAAAGCACCACTGCGGCTGATATTGATTGATATCCTCTCCGTAGTTATAACCATAGGTTAAGCCGACACTATCTATGTTGGCTGCTTTTGCCGCTAAGATATCATTTTTAGAATCGCCAATCATCACACACTCTTCAGCCGTGACGTTAAGTTGCTCTAGGGCATAGTGTAACTGTGCTGGATGGGGTTTTTTCTCCGCTAACGTATCACCACCAATTAATAACTCAAACAGGTTATCAATACCTAAGCCCGTTAAGATCGGTTGAATAAAAATGGCCGGTTTGTTGGTAATAATCGCAAGGCGGAAGCCTGCCGCTTTTAAGGAAAGCAACCCTTCTTGAACATCGTCATACAATACTGATTCTATACATAAGCACTGCTGGTAATGGGCTAGAAAAATGCTTAGCGCATCTTTAGTGTGCGTTTTATCTAATTCTATATCAATGATTGCTGAACCCGATAATGCGCGTTCAATTAATACCTTGGCACCATTACCTACCCAATGGTGAATTGTGTCTTGGTCGAAAGTCGCTTTGTTTAAATCTTTAAGGGTTCTATTTACGGCTAAAGCAAGATCAGGGGCACTGTCTACTAAGGTGCCATCGAGATCGAATAACAGGACATTTTTTTCTTCAAGATTCACAGGTTTCTCAATAGGGGATAGGAAAAAGTTAGGTGATTATTTTACCATGTCATTGGTAATAGTGCAGGCAAAAGTGCTGTCAGGAATAGCCAATTGCCCGAGCTTAGATTTTATAGCCGATATTCTGTATTGGAGTTAAGTGAAATTACTACCATTTATATTAAATAAGGCTATAACTTTCACTTTAAAATAAGCCGTGGCATGAATTTCAAGAACAAGGTGTTTGCTTAAAAAATGAGAAAGTCTGCATAAATATTACATCGTATTACAGCCACTATTACTTTTAATCTTCCTATGCCTATAATGTCGTGACTTGTTTTTATGCAGTTGAAATTTAAATTAAAAAAGGAAAGAGTTATGAATGCACCGGAAAACCTAGCACTTGATATGCAAACCATTACCGTGCCGTTCACGTCCAATATCGATGATGATTTAGTTGGTTCAGTGGTAACTTTCTTTAAAGTTCAACCTACTCAAAGTGGTGAGGATTGGGTTACTGAATTAGTTAATACCTCCACTGCGACAGCATCGCTAGCCCCATCTTTATTATTTCAATTTGAGTCAGTTAACACCCCCAGTGGTATACAAAAAGAACTTGAACCGCATCAGAAAGTAACGCTGATTGTTGACCTACAACAAAATGAAACTGAGTTGTGGCAATTTTATGGGGCAGGTGTTGTTTTTATTGATGAGCCGCCAGCAAATCAATTGCGCGTACAAACCGAAATAAAATACCAAGGACAGCGTTTAGTTATCACGGTAGATAATGTCGACAATAATTTGGATATTACTGAATTAGCCTTTCGTTATGTTGCTTCGTGCATAGATGTAAGTAATAAAGGTGCTGGCGAATTGAAGGTATATTATTCGCAAGATCCTAAGATTGCGGTGCGACGACGTAAAGATAATTAATAGAGAACAATTAGTTGAGTTGGCAGCGTTCTGCTTTGCCAGCTTTAGTTACTATTTTTTGAAAGTCAGTGTTACTGCACAGGGGATCAAACCATGGTAAATTAAACCAAATAATGCCAAAACCAGCCGATAAGGCTTCTTCTATTTGGTTATTTGCTGATATCTGCTCACCTAATTGGCTGTATATTAATGCAGCAATAAAAGCAGCTTCTCCGCTTTCGGGAGCTAATTTTTTTGCTTGGTTGATAGCTTTAATCGCTTTCCTATGCTGCCCTGAATGCACGTAAGCTTGAGCAATGATTAATAGTGCTTCGAGATCTTGTTGTTGGTGAGACAGTTGGATGACCTGTTGATATAAGGGAGTAGATTGTTCTGTCATGCCTAAGATCAGTTTGATATCCGCTAAATTTAACAATCTTGTTGGGTGCTTAGGGCTATTTTTTACTGCCAATTGGGCCATTCTTAAGGCATCTTGATAACGACCAGCAAGGGTATAGGCCAAACCTAAATTATCTATATCACTGCTTTGCGGGTTTATTTTGATGATCGCTTCATACATTTCTATAGCAGATGTTAGTTCCCCTTCAGATAAATAAATATCAGCTAATAATTGTTTGGCATCATAATCTTGGGGTATGGTATGGAGCAATATATCAAGAGTGTTTTTGGCATTGCTAAAATCACTTAGCCAGTAGTAACTTAGTGCTAAATTGTACAGTAATTTGGTGCTAGGTCGTAGCATTTGTGCCGATTGGTAGTTTGAGATCGCTTGCGACAATTCATTGTTGTCCATATGCAAGGCTGCTTGCAATTCTAGCCGAACAGATTCACCGATTCCTCGTTGGATAGCAATGTCTAATTGTTTTCTCGCTTGATCAAAGTCTCTTAAATCGAGCGAAATAAAAAAGATATCGATAGCTTGAAAAACACTGTATTTATAGTCTGGTGGAGCTAGCGATAATACTTTTTTTGCTTTTTTTACATATTTTATCTCGTTAGTTTTATGGTATAAAGCTCTAGCTGTTTCTCTGTATAAGGCATAAGCACTATATAAATAGGGTGAGTTGGTGAGTATATTTTGCAATTTCTCTAATGTACTGTCGTCACTGCGCCCCTCTAATAGAACACTATTATAAAGCGTGGCAAAAGCTAGGTAATCTTGTTGTTTAACTGACTGTTCGGTTAAATACTTTTCATTATACTGTGGATATATGCCAGCAAGATATGATTGGGTAATTTCTTTGATATCATAATAGTTCTCTATTTGACTCGGCCATTTTTTCTGTGCCAAGACGGTCCACTTGTCAGTATTACTGTTATCGTTACTATTACTTACAGTGAGACGTGACAAGGTGACGTCACACTTAACATTATTACAGCTAAGCTGGGTGGTGATTATGTCACTTGCCCCTGTTGCCGCCGCAATGTCCGCAAGGGAGACAGTTTCACCCGCTGAGTTTTTACTGACTCCAGCAACTTCTCGACGAGAAATTAATCTCAGGCCTTTAGTATTAATAATGCTCTGGCGAATAGCATCATCTAGTGTCGCAGTGACTAAGTCCTTTTGCATACCAGCAATGGGGTTTTCAGCATTACTATTCGTGATAGTTGCGGGCAACACCACGATATAACGTGCTGGCAAGTCGTCTGGAGCAAATAAGGTTTCCCTATAAATCCCCACGCCAACTAACAAGCTTACTAGCAAAGCAAACCCTGCAAAAATAAACCGTCTGCTTTTATGTTTATTAATCGCTACGTTATCTGTGGATGTTTGGCTAGTAGTTAGCTGATTAGCAGCTAGTTCACTAGTCGATAATGCACTGTTTGATAACTCATTGGCAATCAGTGCAGCAGCAAACTCAGTTGATAGTTCGGCAGTGATAGGCTGAGTATCTTCAGCCAGTATTTCTTGCTGGGTAAGATGCTTAGTGAGTTGTTCAAATTGCTGTGTAACCCACTGGCTAGATTGCGGACGACCTTCTGGTTGATGGGATAATAGTTTATTCAGTAAATTGATTAACTCTCGCGGTAACTGCGGCACTATGTCTTGTGCTTGTTGGCACTGTGCATTGAGAATGTTTTGCGCTGTCTGCGTTGCGGTTTCACCAGCAAAGGGATGACGGCCGCTAATTAACTGAAAAGCGATAATACCTAAAGAAAATAAATCACTTCTAAAATCAATGGCATTGTTTGTTTGGCCGTCTACAAAAGTTGCATTGGCATTGGTGCTAGGTAGAGCTTGGTATAGCTGCTCTGGCGACATTGCTGTTTGACTGCCAAAACTTTGCGAGTTATTTGCGGTTTTGGCATTTCCACTGGTCAATTTGGCAATGCCAAAATCGACAATTTTAACGCCGCCATTACCATCAATGATGATGTTGCTTGGTTTTAAATCACAGTGCACTATGCCCTGAGCATGTGCTGCGGTTAAACCCTTACTAATTTGGCTGATAATGGCAAGTTTCTGTGAAAGCGAGCTAACGTTCTCTTGCTGATAATGATGTAGCGTTTTGCCGGCAAGGTATTCCATCACTAGGCATATTTGCTCATCTTCTTGAGTAATATCGAAGATTTGCACAATATTGGCGTGATTTAGCTTAGCTAATAACTGTGCTTCTAGTAGTGCGTTTTCTATTAGGTTAGCATCGCAGTCATCAGTACTAGCATTATTATTTGGCGCTGAGTGCGTTGTGGCAAATGCAGGCTTGAGAGTTTTAATGGCCACTGTGCGGTGTAAGCGCTGATCTTCGGCCAAATAAATTTGTCCCATGCCACCTTGGTTGAGTAGCTTGATAATTTTGTAATGACTGAGGTGAGTGCCAAGTGGGCTTAAGTCTGACAAATTAGCTGACTACTTTGTTAGCGGACGCAATTGATGCTTGCACAAGAGAACCTGAACCTGGAGACAGTGAACATTCAAGTTTTTGACCTTTATAAATTTTAAAAGTTGGACAACCAAAACGTACTCGGCGTAATTGGCGCTCAATTAAATCTTCAGCGTTAATTACATTCGTTAATAATTCAGTGAACTGTTTTCGGCTACGATGAATTTGAATATTTAGGTATGACATATCAACCCCTAAATCTCTCAGTAAACAGTCAGTGTTTATCCAGCCTTGTTCAGCAATGGGCAAGTCTTTCTCGGCATCAGCGACTCTGTATCTTGCTAAGTTCAAGGTTAAATAGTGATGACTGCGACTCTGCAGGTCAATACTGCCTTGTGCCGACTTTACCGTTAGCTTGGTAATTTCTTCATCTAAGCTGAGTTCAAAAAGACATTGAATGTCGTCAATGTTGAGTTGAGGTTTTGCTTGAATTTCTGTGCTGTCTGCTAAATGACTTAATTGAAATTGCCAGCGTTGGTTGTCAAACTCAACAATATCATGCTCAAGTAACGACCGCGGTTGTAACTGAGGTTCGTTAATATATTCGATACGCCATTGGCCTGTTACTTGATTCAAAATCAAGGCTATTTCGGGTTCACTTTCATTGGGTAATAAATGATAAGGCTGTAATGATATAGCTTCTTTAGGGTCACCGCACTGCTCTTGGTTACTATCAGGATAAGGGATCAATTTAACGCTAGGCGGGTTTAACTCGCCGACAGTGAACACTATATCTTCGTCATTGGAGAAACGAATCTCGTCACCCACTTTTAGTGATTTTGGTTGTTGTTTAGTGAGTTTTTTTTTATTCAACCAGGTGCCATTACTGCTTAAATCACGAATAAACCATTGTTGGTTATGCCATTCAATAACTGCATGCATTTTAGAAACACGGGGATTGGTAATAAGGGTGTCTACTGAATAAGCGAAACGACCAAAGTTATGATAAGCATATAAATAACATCGTGTTTGCGACTGATGATTGAATAAATAAGCCATAGTAAAACCTAACTAAGCAAAACTGAAAGTGAATTTTTATAGGGGAAAAAATAGAGTAGCGTTTATTAGTACTAGTGTCCAGTCGTTTACCCCTTAGTTAACTCATTAACATCGCTGGTTTTTATCTAGCTGTAATAAGATGTAATATTTTTATTCTGATAACTCGTTATGCTTGGACTAATACAAAGATACTTATTTTTATATAGCTAATACCATTCCGTATAAAGAAGTGAGCACTTTCTTATACGGATTGGTATAACACATCGATGGCATCATGATAAAAAAATTTAAAAGTAACTACCAACTCTTAAACTTCAACAGCACCCACCCACTATGGTTAAACGCCATACTTAAAACGGATGCTATTGAGCGTGTTAGCTATACTTTACTCTGTCGTTTGCAAACGACGGTTGAGCCAGAACTATTATTCTCTATTTTCTATCAAGAAGTTAGCCAGTATTTGCCTATTTCTAATGTTCGGTTCGTAGCAAGTAACCTTGAATTAAATATTCTAGAGCACGATCACGGTGGTTATTGCATTAGTCAGAGGTTGGCGATTAAAGATAAGACCCTAGGCTGTTTTAAATGTTATTTCACAGATAAGCCGACATTAGCCCAAGTACAGTTGCTGAAAAAGCTGGTGAAAATACTGTCTTATCCTTTGAATAACGCCATAAAATATCAGCAACTAAAGCATATGGCGCTAACGGATAATTTAACTGGTTTAGCAAATCGCAACCAGTTTGAAACGACCTATCAAGGTTTGGTAAGTAATAATAAAGAAAAACAAACCTGCTTTTCTTTGTTAGTAATAGACCTTGATGGCTTTAAAAAAGTGAATGATCAATTTGGTCATCAAACGGGAGATCTCGTCCTTTGCAGCTTTGCTAAAATATTATTAGCGTGTTGTCGTGAACAAGATAAAGTTTTTCGCTTTGGTGGTGATGAGTTTACTATTTTACTGAATGACACTAGCGTTGAATCCGTGCCGAGAATAGCACTACGCATAGCAAAGCTAATGGATACATGTAAGTTCTTAGCAAAATTCGGCCTGTCTTGTAGCATAGGCAGTGCGCTATACCATCGATATGATGAATCTAAGCAACTTTATGGCCGAGCAGATGAAGCATTGTATCGAGCAAAAGGAAAAGGTAAAAATTGTTTGGAAATGTCGCCTTGTAGCCAAGTGATTTAAAATAAAGTTGGCTCAACCTCTCCATTTTTTGCACAACTGAAAGCACCCTTTATTGTGCTTGAATAAAAAACTCCTCAATAAAACGCAAACGCTAATGATTTGCATTATCGCCTGTAGTATTATACTGCTCTAATTTAATGCCTGTACTGCCAATGCATTATGCTCTTGATATATTTTGCCCTATTCACTGAAAAGGCTAAGTACAAGTGGCAATGTAGAGCCAGTTGATATGGAATATTTAGTGTCTTATTTTATTAATTTTTTTAACATGCCTAGCCCTCGCTGGGCTGTATTTTCTCGCATATTAGCAGCCACCTTGGGCGGCTATGCATTAGCAACATCGAGTGCACTTTTTATCGGCCAATTACTCTTTAGTAGTGCTGGGAAATATCAAGCTATTCATATCGGATTATTGCTCTCCTTTCTTGTGTATGCCTGCGCGGCTATGTGGGTATTTTCGGTATCCAATGCCACTAAGGCGTGGATAGGTCTAATAAAGTGGAATCTTGTCTTTTTACTCTGTACTTGGTTATTAATGCAATTTTCGGGTGCGAGTAACTAATGAAAGATAACTTTAGACAATCAATGAAGTGGTTTCATACTTGGGTCGGCCTGAGTGTTGGCTGGATTTTGTTTTTCATGTTTTTAACTGGAACACTTGGTTATTTTTATCAAGAAATAACCCGTTGGATGGAACCAGAGCGACCTTTCATTGAACATAATATTAGCACTGAAAAATTAATTACTATTGCCCAAACGTACTTGCACAAAAATGCTCAGGGTGTTGATGAATGGGATATTAATTTACCGACTGTTCGCAATCAAAATTTGCGTGTGGGCTGGCGTAATCCGCCAGAAGCGGGGAAGAAACGTGGCCGGTATAAGACAACAGTGTTAGATATAACTACAGGCGAAAAAGTCGAAAGCAGAGCCACAGGTGGTGGTAGGCTGCTTTATAGAATGCATTATCGTTTGCATTATTTATCGACTAAAATTAGCTATTGGATTGTTGGCTTTTGTTCCATGCTGATGCTGTTAGCCGTTATCACCGGCGTTGTTATCCATAAGAAAATATTCACTGATTTTTTTACCTTTAGAGCAAAAAAAGGTTTGATTGGCTGGTTAGATATTCACAATGTACTAAGTGTTATTGCTTTACCATTTCACTTTATGATCACCTACAGTGGTTTACTTTTTTTCCTTTTTACTTACATGGCGCTCAGTACTAATCTGCAAACCAATGAAGATGAATATAGGGAAATGCGTAAAGAGATATACCCTCGAACTATTCATGCAGATAGTGTGAATCAACCAACAGAAATGCAAGAGTTTTCATCGTTATACCAACAAGCAAAAAACAGGTGGAAAAATGATGAACTCAGCGCGATTGAAGTATTTGCTGCAAACGATATAAATGCCCAAGTACTTTTTATTCGTCATGAAACTGATATCACTTATAACCCCAATGACCAAGTAATGGTTAACGCAATTACCGGTAAAATCATCCAACAAACACCGAGAGAGTATACTGCCGCCGGTATGATTCATAATGGTTTTTACTCGTTGCATGAGGGACAATTTGCGGGACCACTAGCCCGTTGGATTTACTTTTTAACCGGTCTTATTGGCACGGCAATGATTGCTTCAGGTTTAATTCTTTGGACCACTAAACGTAAACCGAAACAACTGAAAAAACCGAACGGCCCCGATTTTGGTTACCGACTAGTTGAGCAACTTAATATTGGAACTATTGTTGGTTTACCTATCGCTATCGCTATGTATTTTTATGCTAATAGGTTATTACCTGTCGCTATAGTTGATCGAGCCGATTGGGAAGCGAATGTGATGTTTATTAGTTGGGCACTATTATTAATTTATCCCGCGTTTCGTCCAGCTACTAAAGCATGGCGTGAGCAGCTTCAACTGGCAGCACTAGTTTATATGGCGCTACCCTTGATAAATGCATTAACTACAGATAAACACCTAGTTAATAGTTTGCAACAACAGGATTGGGGCCTTGCTGCTTTTGATCTGACATTCTTCACCATTGGCTGTTGTTTTGCTTTTTCGGCCTATAAATACAAAACACTGCAGCCTGAAAAAGCAGTGAGTAGAAAAGCAACTCGACCTGACAGTACATTAGATAATGAAAATCGACTGCAGTTGTCGAGAGTTCGCAAGGAGAATGGTTGATGGTCTTATTAACCAGCCTCAGCTTTTTAGCTATGGTGCTTTTTTGCTTGGCAATGGACAAACATCAAAAACAAGTCTTAGTGCAAAAAATGCCTAAGGTCGCGACATCACTTTTCAGACTTTTAGCTTGGCTGGTGTTATTTCTTACGGCCTATTTAAGCGTGACGTTATTTGGCTGGTCTATTGGTCCGGCATTTTTATTCGGTGCACTCACTATGGCAACGTTATTACTGATAATGGTACTGACTTATCGCGCGAAAATAATACCGCAACTTGCACTTGCCTCGTTATTAATTGCTGGCGTAAGTGTATTAAGTCACTAGTTGCTGGTATTGATGTATTGCTTATTACCAAGTACTTGCTTACAGTCTTTGCCTCACAATTGTACCGTTATTAGTAACATGTAAGGAAGTATCTTGGAGTTTGCAGGCTTAACTATTGAAATAGCGTTATTTTTATTTACCATTGCCATTATCGCGGGCTTTCTTGATACCTTAGCGGGCGGGGGCGGTTTATTAACGCTTCCTGCACTGATGATGAGTGGTATACCACCACTGGTAGCGCTGGGTACCAATAAGTTGCAATCTTGCGTGGGAGCTGGGACGGCCAGTGTGATGATGTTACGTAATAAGCGAGTAAGGTGGCATCAGATAAAAGAGTTAATGCCAGCTGCCTTTATCGGCTCTGCTATTGGTACTGTCATTGTTCAATTCGTTAATACCGAAGCGTTGACGTTTATCATTCCTGTAGTCATTAGTGTTATTGGTATCTATTTCTTGGTCACACCCACTGTTGATGCAGAGAATAAACCTGCGAAAGTATCGTCATTAGGTTATCGAAATTTTGTCGTGCCTTTGATCGGTTGTTATGACGGGATTTTGGGACCAGGCACAGGATCTTTTTTCACTTTAGCTGGCCGTGCATTGCGGGGGCAGAAATTTCTTGAAGCGACTGCGATAGCTAAAACACTGAATTTTTCCACCAATATTGCCTCGTTGATTGTGTTTTTATTTGCTGGGCAGGTCATTTGGTTGGTAGGCTTTACCATGATGTTTGGCCAACTTATTGGTGCTTGGTTAGGCTCCCATTGTCTCTTTAAAATTCCGATAAATTATTTAAGATATTTAGTGGTTATCATGTGCTTTGGCATGTTGGCTAAATACGTGATGACTTAGTTGTTCTGATATTTTAAGCGTAAACAAGCTCCGTAATATGTCAGGCTTTTTATGTTTGTTATAAAAATAACGCCAAACGTGTATTAAAGCCGCTAGATCTACCTTGTAAATTACACGCTTCAGAGATAAAACTACAACGGTTTAAGTCAATCCAGCGGTAGTTGAAATTGAGGTTAAATTTTGGTGTTAACCACCAAGCAAAACCAACAGATAATATCGAGGTATCTCCGGCAGCTAAACCACCGTCACTGCCGTCAAATACCGACCAACGAGTACTGACTTCTAATGCACCCCAGCCACCTTGTTCAACACTGCGTGCAACGCGTAAAGGAGAGAAGGTGCCACTTCGCTTGTTGTATTCACGCATTTCACCGGTTACTGAGAATACGGCGCTAATGTGGTATCCTGAAAGCTCTGGGTTTTGTAGATAATCAGCCGCAACTTTACTTTTAGTATATTCACCAATCACCCAAACGGGACCTTTCCGCCAAGCTGCTTCAAGGTTATAAGTAACACTGTTATCAGCATCAATGTCTCCGGTATCGACAAAAGTAGATGATTTGTTAAATTCAGGTTCAGAAGCGTATCTTAATCCTTCCTTTGCATTACTGTAGCGTAGACCAAAAGCCAGATGGATTAACTCATCTTCATCTTCTGACTGGTAAGGTAACCAAGTTGTTCGTCCCACTAGTTCTGTGGAGTTTTCGCTGAGTGAACCTTCGTCCTCTATCCAGTTATTAAACACACCGCCTGCCCAAGTTAGCTTTTGATTAAGTGTTATGCCACTTAAGACAGCACCAAAGTTACGTGAGGGCAGTAATGCATCAGAAACCAAGGCGCGTTCCTGCATAGGTAGAAAAGTCATACTCATGAGCCTTTCCATAGAAATAGGTTCTTTTTGCTTACCGATGCTGAGGGTAGTGTTATAAAAGGTCGGGATATCGAGACGCCAATCCATAAAACTAACATTATCTGTAGTGTTGGTGTCAAAACCCTTATCAAAGGTATTGGTTGCTCCTGTGATCATATAAATCCAGGGTTTATCAAATTTTATCGCCCCGGCGAGCCCAAAACGTAGCGCCCGAATTTCACCACCATTAAAATCTTGTAAATCTCCCACTTGCGCTAAGCTAGCTTCATCTTGCGACTCCCAACTTTGCCTATCTAAAGCCAGTGCTCCGATTAATATGGTAGAAAAATAATCATTATCAAACTTTATCCAATCTGCATCCTTATAATTACTGGGTAATACGATTGGCGGCGGAGTATAAGATAGCCAGCCTGTACGTTTGGGTTTTACTCTTTTTTGTTCTGCGATAGCTGAAATATTGCTTTCAGCTCTGAGGTTATTTCGAATAATTACGCCGTTATGAATGGCGAGCAGTACATGTTTTTTAGTGTCGAGTAAGGCCTCAATATTCTCATGTGGGTTAGCATCTAAAATTAGAAAGTTGGCAGTTTCCCCCGACTCTAGTGAGCCGAGAATAAAGCCACTTTGGGCATCAAAAATGATATCGCCATGGCCAACGTCAATGTCATCTTGCGTGACAAGGTCGAATAATTTATTCGTGATGACTAAGTTAGCGGTAGTGCTCTTATTTTTTTTTGCAGGGTCAACAAAGGTGATATTTCGGATCACGATTTTTTGTTCAACTACCTCTGGAGCATTCGCTACATATTCTTCTGAAACTTGTTCGGCTTGGCAAATAGACAACTGAGTTAATGTAAGGATGACTACTGAAAGAGTTGTCCAGATCATGGTGAATATATTTTTTTTTATTTTCATCATGGCCCTATTTTTATCAATTGAATGACAACAAGTGCTAAAATGTGCTGGGTCATGTTTCTAATTTATGACTCAACACAAATTAATTAAGTTATTTCATTATTGATAATATTCTAGACTACATTGTGAACCTAGGCCTCAATCCATGATGAATATTGCCTTATTTTCAGTGACTTTTGTTTGTGCTGACAATTTCATTGTCTATTGTTGTCGCTAAATTGTCGTTAAACTGGCAAGTTCTTCAGAAAACAAATCAGTTAAAAAAATGAGTGCAGGAAAAACATGGAAGTAACTTCGCATAAAAAATTGAATTGTTTCATTCGCATGATTTAACTCCATGAAATAATCCATAATGCGTCTGCCCTTATACGCTATAGAACAACAAATAATAGCGGTAATGGCTAAGCTCGGTTCGGCTGTTTCGGCAACAAAAGCATTAGCAGAAGTAATAATCATCAATAACACCCAAGAGATATCTAATGCATTCAGTGTGAAGAGGTTCTTTATCATGAGTGTTCCTTATCGAAGTACATATAACAGTGGAAAAATAATCACCCAAGCTAAGTCGACCATATGCCAATAACAAGCAATGGCGGTTAAACCAATATGATTTTTCTTGGTATATCGACCAACTTTGAGCTGGTGAATAGCCCAGAGTAAGCTACCGCTTGCCCAACCAACATGTAATAAATGGTTAAAGGTCATGTAGTAATACATTGTGTAGAATTTACTGGTATTGGTTACAATGCCTTGATCAACATTCCAGTGATATTCCCAAACTTTAATCACTAGATAAATACAGCCACAAGACACTGCTCGCCATAGCCATTTTATACTTTGCTCAGGGTCATCCATACGAATAGATGCCAATGCTTTGGCAACAAAATAGCTACTAGTGATTAAGGCAAACGTGTTTAAGGTGCCAGCTAACGTGTTTAACTGTTGCGGCCCTTGGTTAAATTGTTCTGGGTAGTGTGCTTTGGCAATGAAGTACACTAAAAAAAATAGAGCAAACTCAGTCATTTCGGCAAATATACCTACCCAAATTGCTCGGTTACCGGGTATTTTATTGAGTGTTTCAGGCTCTTTAGTGACTGAACCACTGCCGTTTAGATTAAAACCTGTTGCTGTAATAGTCATATAATTCCTTACTCGTAGACAGGGGCAAACTAAGCCATCACTTGTCCTTAGGAGTGAAGTTAATAATTCATGGTTGTTTACAAAAAGCGACTCGCCTAAGCCGCTTTATTGTAATTTCATTAATTAGTTACGAAAGAACACTGTATTCTTTTGCACTAAAATATTTGGTTGTTCGACTGCTTGGATGATGAAATCAAAGTTAGTGATTTTTTTCTCAAGCTGATAACCATCTAACGCAATGGTGACAGGGATCTCTTCCATCACTCCGGCGCCAATGCGTACATTTTCAGGCAGGTTTATTTTCGTGTCGCTTAAATTCTTAACCTTGATATTAAAGTGCAAAGGTTGCTGCGTTTTATTCAGAATTTTTAAGGTATAGGTGTTTTCAACTATGCCTTCATAATTAACACGGAACAGTGCAGTTCTATCACGAATAATATTCGCTTCTAACGGAATTCTGCTATCTATCCAAATGCCTAATAACAGGATAAACATCAAAGTTAAACCCGCGTAAGAAACGAGTTTCAAATTAAATCGGCTACTTTCTTTGCCAGCGAGCTGTTGTTCGCTGGTATATCTAATCAAACCTTTAGGGTAGTTAAACTTCTCCATGGTTTGATCACATGCATCAATACATAGTCCACAGTTAATACACTCGTACTGAATTCCGTTACGGATATCTATTCCTGCTGGGCAAACATCGACACATAAATTACAGTCGACACAATCACCTAGACCAAGGGCTTTGGGATCATCTTTGCGTTTACGTGGGGCTCTATTTTCACCACGTTTAGCATCATAGGCAACCAAGAGTGTATTTTTATCAAACATGGCTGACTGAAAACGTGAGTAAGGGCATAAATGAATGCAAACATGTTCTCTCATCCAACCTGCATTACCGTAAGTCGCTAAGGCAAAAAATAGTACCCAAAAAGTGACCGCACCGCTCCAGTCGAACGTTAGCATAGTGCTATATAACTCACTGACAGGAACGAAGTATGAGATAAAGGTTGTCGCAGTAAATAACGACATCAATTGCCAAATGATATGTTTAAGTGTTTTTTTGTAAGCTTTACTCAGGGTCCATGGGGCTTTATCTAGAGCCATTCGTTTGTTGCGAGTACCCTCAATTCTGTGCTCAACCCAAACATAGGCGAGTGTCCAAACAGTTTGTGGGCAAACATAGCCACACCAAACGCGTCCGAGCCAAGTAGTGACAAAAAACAGTGCAAAAGCTGCCACCATAAGAATACCAGCGAGTAAGATAAAATCTTGTGGCCAGAAAGTGAGGTTAAAAATTCTAAACTCTTGTTTCACTACATCCAGTAAAACGGCTTGTTGATCGTTAAATTGCACAAAAGGCAAGGCAATAAAAGCCAACATAAGTAGCCAGTTAATATAACGACGTATTTTTTGATAGAAGCCTTTTTGCTCTCTCACATACACAGATGTTTGAGATTTATATGGCTTAATAATGAGGTGCTCTTCTTTGATATCAAACTTCATAAATTACTACAGGGTCATAATTAAGTAATTACTCTATATCAATAATCACGCCACAAAGTTACTTAATTAAGCTATTGTATTTAATGGATAAAATAAAGAAGGGAATTGTGTGATAGCACGATATATCGTGTTGGCGCGATATATCGTGTATTTTTGGGGGTTATTGACAAAGGAGACAGGTTTAGCTTCGCTGTATTTTTAGCTTTATCATTCGCGATCGTAGTGTGCTATCAGGTAAGCCAAGTATTTTTGCTGCACCATTTTTACCACCAATTCGCCAGTTACAGTCGTTGAGTACTTCAATGATGTAGGCTTTTTCAATGTCGGCCAAGGGTTTGTTAAATGAGCGAACAACAGATTGTGATTTATCAAATTTTTGTTGGATATGCAAAGTTGTTGAGGTGGTTAAAATAACCTCACGCTCAAGAATATTTTGCAGCTCTCTAATATTCCCAGGCCAATGATAACTTGCCAACTTGTTTAAGCTATGTTTACTTATGCTTTTGATATCTTTATTAAGTTTAGTATTGAGTTGGGCTAAAATACTGTGACAAAGTAAAGGGATATCTTCTATTCTCTCTCTTAATGCAGGCATAACAATAGGGAATACATTCAAGCGATAATACAAGTCCATTCTAAACTTACCTTGCTCAACCATGGCAAGTAAATCTTGGTTGGTAGCGGCAATAATACGAATATCTACCTTTATCGTTTTACTACCACCCACACGCTCAAATTCACGCTCCTGTAAAACACGTAACAATTTACTTTGTGCGTCGGGAGAAAGCTCACCTATCTCATCTAAAAATAATGTGCCTTTATCGGCAAGTTCGAAACGGCCCCGTCTTTTTTCACTTGCGCCGGTAAATGCGCCCTTTTCGTGACCAAAAAGTTCAGACTCGAGTAAATTTGATGAGAAGGCTGCGCAGTTCACTTTGACTAAAGGGGTATTGTGACGCTGACTCAATTGGTGCAAATTACGTGCGACAAGCTCTTTACCTGTTCCATTTTCACCTAAGATAAGTACGGTACTGTCTGTTTGAGCAACCAGTTTTATTTGCTGTAACATGGCTAAAAATTTTGGACTGTTCCCTTCTAATCCTGAACCATGCCAATTTTCATTTATTTCTTCTTGCAAATAGCTATTTTCCGCCTGCAGTTTTTCGGTGAGGTCTTGTACTTTTTTCAAGGCCGCTCGTAAATTGCTATCGGCTAGTCTTTGTTGGCTAACATCACGGAAAACAGCAACTGCACCTATGAGCTCCCCGTCTTTAAATACGGGGGTTGAGGTATATTCTACAGGGAAGCTTGAACCATCTTTTCGCCAAAATACTTCATCGGTAATTTTACGTTCTACTCCGTCACGCATGGTATTATAAATACTGCACTCTTCACTGGGATATACTTCACCATTAGCGTAGGTATGATGATGATATTTATGGATATTTTTACCTAGTAATTCTTCAGATTTCCAACCGGTCATTTGCTCCGAGGCTGGATTTACAAACACAGCATTCCCGTCTCTATCAAAACCGTAAACACCTTCACCAACGGCATTGAGAAGTAGTTGTGAGTCAGCTAAAAATTCTTTTATATTTACGGGCATACCTTGATTTCTCTTGATAAAAAGCAGATGCACGACATATCGTGGCGTGGTGGTAGCTTATCAGGTATAAGGAAAAAAATCTGGCGGGAGATCAAGAAAGTGCTCGTATAACAGCGCGTCTTTAAAAAGAACTAGTATGCTTTTTCCTGTTTAGATGCAAATTTTAATTCAAGTATAAGCAATATGCAGGAAGTAAAAAATACTAAGTGAACAGGTAGTAATGGTAATACTAATATTCTGTTGAGTAGTATTTCCTTAGGCTGCGCAGTAGTCGCCGCACTAAAACGTTTTACTCTCTTTAAAAAAAGCGAACAAAATTTAACCCTGAGAGATCAACAGCCCTTAATTTTTTATCGACATTAATTTGATTTAAATCAATCATTTGTTAATTTATGCATTTATATTACATATATCAGAAACACTATGATTTTTGAATTACATTCTTGTGTTCAAGTATTCTCGGTACTTAGCTAGTTAACCCTATTAAATAAAAAATAATCTACCGCAGACTTTTAAATAATGGAGCATAATTCACAAAGTGGAGAGCTTCCTTTAATGACAAAAATAGCTGCTGTTGTTGATATTTTTATTAGGTTTATCGAGGCAAAAATTAGATACCCTTCTCGTCATAAATTAACTATCAATAGGTAATTACGATGAAAACAGTAGAGTACAAGTGTTTCATCTTCCATCATTAAATAGATAAAAAAATGACTAATAATAAACAGAATTCAATAAACAGCTTTGGTAATAATGTGGAAGCTATTGCCAAAAGTCCAGATACTAAAGAACAAGGTAGCAAGAGCCCAAACAGTGACGAGCGAAGAAAAAACTCAAAAGATTCAGCATTATTCAATTCTCATTTTACCGTCGACCGGCATGCGTTAAGTGATTTGATCTCAACGAAATTACATTCAGACGATTTTATTGCCACGCGTACTAGTTACATCACTATTCGCCTCTGGTTTATGTGCATGTTTTTTGCTTTGTCTGTGCCCATATTTTCTGGCTTTGATTTTGTATTGTTTCCCAATAGCGAAGCGTTAGACCTTCTTGTTGCGCGAGTTGTCCTATCGTTATCATTATTTTCATTAGCGTACTTATTAAAAGTTCGTGCGCGGGTGAATACTGTGCGTTTAGTCATGCCGCTGGCTTTTTTAGCACCGATGATTTTTTATGTTGCCAGCATGATCATTGTTATTGACCTGCCTAAAGGTGAAATACCGAGTATTTTTGCCATGCTGCCTTATTTTATATTGGCTATGTTAGGTTTGTTTCCTTTAACAATTAGTGGTGGAGTTATTGTTGTTGTTTGTATTTTAATTCCTTTTATCAGCTACGAAATATTCTTTGTTCAGCAATCTATATGGTTACTTGTTAATAGCATTTGGCTATTTTTCTTATTTGCAGGCATAAGTTTATGGTTACAAGTGGGCCAACTATCTATGTTGATGAAGCTCTATAGAGAGTCAACAGTTGACCCTTTAACCAAGTTAATTAATCGACGAGTATTATTAAGGTTGGCACAACGAAGTAATGAGGGTCATCAAGTTTACTCACTTATTATGTTTGATTTAGACCGCTTTAAGCGAATTAATGATAATCATGGTCATGCGGTTGGTGACAGGGTACTTGTTAATGTCGCTAAAGTTATTCAAGAAGAACTACGAACGACAGACATTGTTGCACGTTTTGGTGGTGAGGAATTTGTCGCAGTGTTACCTAATATTGAACTTAGCGATGCTAAAAATATTGCGAATAGGGTTGCGTTAAGTATTAGCCGCCAATCAATTACATTAGATGATGATGCCGAGCTTAAGATCACCTCAAGTGTTGGAGTTACCCAAAGACGACAAGGTGAAACATTAGATGAAACATTAAAGCGTGCTGATGACTTACTCTATTTTGCAAAAAATAATGGACGAGACCAAGTGATTTGCGATGATGATTTCAGCCAAGCTGTTTAAATCTAAATACTGTGATGATTCATCATTAAGGAATAACCCTTAATGATGAATCATGCCTTGAATTCGTCTCCTACCCGAGATCTGAAACATGTATTTTCAAGTCGTTTGGGTATATAAGGAAACAGAGAACTCAGCATCTTGTTGAGTTCTTTGTAATCGTTATTACTGTTTATTTAAAGCTGATAATTCTTTTTTAGCTAAAAAATTATCCATTTTTGAACGTAAGAGTTTGTACAACAAAATAGAACCGTCTATTTCTTCTTTACGATTGGTTAAGCTCTCAATATTTAAACCTAACGGTAAATCATAGGGAAGTATCGAATCTAAGATTTGTTGTAAACTATTGACACAAAACTGAATTGATTCATATAAAGGGCTCTGTGCGTTAAGAATACGTAAGCTGGTCGCCTCAGGAACATTAACACCTAACCACTCAATAAATTCTAAGGTTTTTTCACTACCACAGGGAGAGAATGTTAAGATCAATCGTTGCGGTTTTACACCTTGTTTTTGACATTCAATAGCATAACGGGTAAGTAAATCTATTGTTGCTTGTGGGTTGTATATCGCTTGCGAAATAAAGAAACTACAGCCCTGTTGGTGTTTCGCCATTAAGCGCTCATGTTCATTTTTATTGCTCGCATGACGCTCAGCAATTGTCACGCCACCAATAAAGAAATCATGCGGGTTATCTACCAGCGTTTTATAAGCATCAGCCAAAGATAAAGATATTTTATTATCCTTTGATGGACTGCCGACCAATACTACATCTTTTACGCCATACTTTTGCCACGCTTCGTTTGCCCATTCATTGAAATCATCGCTATTTGATTGAACAACACTTTTATAAGTAATGACGGGGCGAGTTGATTTTTTATTCAATAAAGAAGAATAAAGTCGAGTATCATGAGTTGATTTAAACGGGAAAGGTCGAGGTTTGCTAATACGCGAATTTTCATCTTGAATGTCATAAACAATCAGGCCATCAAAGTCGATATCACTGACGCGATCAAGCAGTTTTTCCGCAATTTCGGTCACTTTATCAAGTGGGGTATCACTTTTAGGTGGCGTGGTACCAATAAAGTAGACGCCTCGATAAATATCATTGTACCTGGCTTGAAGCTCTGATTGTGTGCTCAAAATATTTCTCTTACTTTCTTTGGACGTTTAGATGGCTATATGTTCTTTCAATTAGCTTCTTTTGTCAACCATTGAGTGCCGGATAAGTTGAAATATTATTCACTTTGTAGAAAAAGCGGATGTTTTTCATGCCCTAAAAATGTTGTTTTTTCTTTGTTTTAGTATTTAAATTCAGTGGATTAGTTTATTTATATTGCCGAGACTTGTATGGACTCTCGCTGCAATCTTGAGTTAAAAAGCTAGCGATTTTAACTCTCTTATTTATGCTGAGATGCCCAATAGCAAGTTTATAGGTTTAGATGAGAATAATATTAATAGAGCTTTGAATAGGGAGTTGATTTTATAAAGCTGGAAGAGGGCATTTCCAACTAAGTAGCAGGTTTACCTTTAAGATAATGCAGGAGTTAAATCTATCCCCCTACATTCACTTAAATTAATAGCCTATTCTCTGCGTTTTCAGATGCATCTTAGTGACAGAGAATCCTAAACGGCAAAAACTTTATTCACAGGCAAATCACGTATCCTAGTTTTGCTAGCATGGTAAATTGCATTCGTAATGCTTGGTGCTACTGGGGGCACACCAGGCTCACCAATTCCTCCAGGAGGTGCGTCAGACTCAACAATATGCACATGTAATTCAGGTACTTGATTCATACGAGTCACGGGGTAATCATGAAAGTTACTTTGTTGAACTTTGCCTTCTTCTACTGTTATCTCTCCCATTAAGGCAATAGATAGGCCAAATATCATAGCACCTTCCATTTGTGCTTTAACTCTATCAGGGGTTACAACAATGCCGCAATCTACCGCAGTATGCATTTCAAGTACTGTGACTTTATTGTTTACCACTTCAACCTTGGTGGCAGCGGCAACAAAAGAGCCGAAACTGCGCAAGAAGCTTATACCCCAACCTTGGTTTTCAGGTAATTCTTGCTCAACCTCAGCTTTATCACTGATTAAGTTGATGAGATCTTTCATGCGCTTAGTATCAACAGGGTGATCTGTTAGTGCTAAATTATAATTAGAGTACTTGAAACCATTTTTATTTGGGTCTACATGGCGATCATCACCCAACAAGTTAAGCCACATTTGCCTGGTAGGCAGTTTTGCTTTTACTGCTAATTCATCGACAAAAGAACCCAAGGCGAAGCCGTTATTGATACAGGCTACTGAACGTACCCAGCCAGGTCGGACAAAAGAATCGACCGCATGTTTTTCGATACTCAAATTATTTAAAGCGAAAGGAATATCACCAAAACCCAAGGCGAGTTGATCATCACTCGGCATTTTAGCTTCAGGATTCCACAGCCAGCCAATCGGTGGATAAGCGTTACGGCTTACCCAGTAATCTGCGCTACCCTTACCGTTTAACTCAGCTTTACAGTAATTGGCTGAAATAGAATGGTAGAATCCATGCTGGATGTCATCCTCGCGACTCCAAATGACTTTTACCGGGCGCTTACTCGCTCTGGCTAATTCAACCGCTTCAATAATAAAATCGGCTTTTGATTTTCGACCAAACGCGCCACCCATGAGTGTGACATTGAGCTCAATATTATCCTGCTCTTCCTTGCCTAGACCTAACTCTTTAGCGACGTTGCTTTTAGCCCATTGTGGATTTTGTGTTCCAGCCCAAATAGTGCACTTTTTACCTTTGACTATTGCGGTTGCAGCAGGTGTTTCCATCGGTGCATGATGGATGTACGGGACTGTGTAGGTTGCTTCTATCGTATTTTTATCATGATATTTATGGCTATAAATATCTCCTTTTTTGGCAACCGTTTCGCCTTGTTGATTTACTTGTTTCGCAAGTTGTTTAATAAACTTGCTGCTGTTGTGAGACGCTTTTTCACCATCTTGCCATTTGATTTTTAGCTTCTTACGTCCTTCAATTGCAGCCCAGGTATTATTGGCAAGTACCGCAACACCTGATAATGGGTTGGTGGTAACAGGAATACTACGTGGTTTTAATGCTATAACATCAACCACACCCTTTACTTTTAGGGCGTCACTGGCATCGAAAGATACTAGGTTACCTCCGACTACAGGTGGTCTTACAATAGTTGCAATAAGCATATTATCTAGCTGAATGTCTTGCGCGTATTGCGCTTTACCGGCAACAATATTATCTAAATCGACCAGTTTGACATCTTTACCAATGAGAGAGAAATTGGCGCTGCTTTTTAATTTTACTGTGGTGCTATCCGGTGGGGTAAGTTTGGTGGCGTGACTGGCAAGTTCGCCAAAGCTAATTTTTTCGCCAGTAGCAGTATGAACAACATAATGGTTTTCTGCTTTGACACTGTTACGTTGTACTTGCCAAATATTAGCGGCAGCTTGTTCTAACATATCACGGGCTACAGCGCCGATTTGGCGAATACTGGTGAAATGACTACGAATAGAAGCTGAGCCTGCTGTGCCCTGAGAGCCATATTTTGCATCTGCTTTAGCTTGAACAACATTGACTTTAAGCCAATCGGCCTCTAATTCTTCAGCAATAATTTGCGGTACACTGGTGCGGATACCTTGACCCATTTCACTGCGATGACACACTAATGTCACCATAGAGTCGCTGGCAATACTCACAAAGAAGTTTAATTCATGGCTAAGTCCTGCGGCAGAAGACTTCGCTTGCGCTGAAGCAATAGGCAAGTTCATGCCTAATACAAAGGTGCCGCTTGAGATCCCTGCAACTTTTAGGAAACCACGACGACTTACGTTTTCAATAGCATTCATGGTTATGCTCCTTGCTTGCTGGCATCAAAAATCTCTACACCACTTTTATTGGCGGTGGAGTGACTGGCAGATAAATCACTGTTGGATGAATGTGCTGCGGCTGACTTAATGGCGGCTTTGATACGTTGATAAGTACCGCATCGGCAAATATTGCCTTGCATGTGCTCGATTATTTGCTTATCTGTTGGTTGAGGCGTAGCTTTTAATAATGCCGCTGCACTCATCATTTGACCACTCTGGCAATAGCCACATTGTGGTACTTTAAATTCACGCCAAGCAACTTGCACAGCACTTTCGCCTAGTTTCCCATTGTTATCCGCTAAGCCTTCGATAGTGGTTATCGCTTGTTCAGCAACCGCGGAGATTGGCGTAATACAAGAACGTATGGCGGTGCCATTGAGATGAACCGTACAGGCGCCACATTGTCCTGCGCCGCAGCCAAACTTAGTACCGGTGAGTTTTAGCTCATCACGCAGGGCGTAAAGCAGTGGCATTTGTGGATCAACATCAAGCTCAACAGGCTTATTGTTTAAGGTAATTTTGATCATACTGGCTCCAGGTTTTGACAGTGTGAAGTTATGTTTAACTCATTTTTTGAAAAATAGTGTAGATAGAAATTATAGAGAACTTTGTAATTGCTCTTGTGAAGGATGTTCTATTTGTTGCCTAACATTCTCTAAATCAGACAAGGTATCAATATCAATTTTTGCTTCTTTACAGGTTATAGCATCGGTTTTTTTTGCATGCTGCAGTAATAGTTTACCGGCACCTTTATCACCTTGTAGCTTCACTAGTAGCGGAAAGTATTTTTCTGGAAAAATGGCAGGCGCCATCAATTTTTCATCACACAAGGTGGCAATTATTTTATTAGGCTGTTCTTTGCTGGCACTGAGTAACTCTTGGTAATGCTCAGAGGTAATTAACGCTTGATCTGCTAAGGCAACTAATATGTGAGTACTCGTTGCTTTAATTGAGTGCACGGACTCTGCTAAAGTATGTCCCATGCCATCTGACCAATGCTGGCTTGCAATCACCGAAACACCTTGAGGTAAAATTGCCTGTATAGCGTTTTTATTCGCGCCGAGAGTGACAAACAAATTATCAACATAGCCGTTTTTAAGCAGTGGTTGAAGTTTATCAACACTATGAGTAATTAGCGGTTTACCCTGAATTTGAGCAAGTTGCTTAATGGTGGCACAACCTATCTTATTTGGTGAGGATGATTGAAAGCGCTGACCTTTTCCGGCCGCCAATAGAATGATATTAACCTGCATGGTTAACAACCTGTTTAATACTGTTAGAAAGTTGGCTTGGAAAATAGCCCAAAGATTTACCAGAAGCTTGCTCAATGCAAGCATGTGCTTGTGACATTATGGCTAGGGCAATTGATTCAGGTAGATCTCCGCCAAGGTCAAAACCAATGGGGTTGGCTAACTTGTTAGGTAAGTCTGTTGAGTTTAATTGTGCTTTTTCCAACACTTGCTCCGTACGGTGTTGTGGTCCTAATAACCCTAAATAGCTCGCGCCAGTTAAATTCTCTTGGCTTTTCACTAACTGTAGGGCGTGTGCGTCGAGTGAAACATTATGGTGCATTATTACGATAGCGTCCGCTTTGGGTAAAAGCAAACTTTGCGCTAAGCTTGCGTAATCTTGGTTGATGACGAGATCAGCGTCTTTAAAATAAGCGGCTCTAGCATAGGACGTTCTGCAATCAATTAAACAAATAAACCAACCTAAAGTATGCGCTATTTTTACCAGAGGTTGCGTATCCACACCACCACCAAATATAACTAAAGCAGGGGCAGGCTTAATCGCAATAAGAGATTCAAGTGAGTTATCAGCTTTTGATAGCACTTGATTATTAATTCGAGAGCCAGCTTGTGCGTTGAAGGTATCAATATGATAAAAACAAGCATTACGGTTATCAAGTTGGCTTTTTAAGGTCAGTAAATCGAGGTAATTATTATCTTGGTTAATTGGCTGAACTATTACTTTCACTAAACCACCGCAACCTATGCCGAGTTGCCAGGCTATATCACTGTCATCCATCATATCGTAACTGACAGTAATACTTGTGTTTCTTTGCCAGCATTTTTGCGCTTGGCGTATTAGATCAGCTTCAAGACAGCCACCACTTAGTAAGCCATAGCTCTTACCTAAGCTATTGATAAGCATCATAGCACCCGATTTTCGATAAGAAGATCTTTGTGTTTCAATGATACTGGCAAGAGCCCATTGGCATGAGTCTTTCTTGGGAAACCAGCTAGCTAATAATGCGGCAAGGCGATTACTCATTTATTGTTCGGTCATTTAAAAGCAGATTAAGGTAACCATAAATGAGAAAGTCGCCAAATTAAACTATTGTTGGCAAATAAAATGTAAGTAATTAATTAACGTTTTTACTCAGCTCTCACGTGTTAGTCATTAAGGACAATTTTTGGCTGCCACTCTAACCAGTCTTTATCAACAACTTGATGTAACATGAAGCTTGTCGGTAAGAGCATAGATTCATGTTCAGTTTCAGGAATTTTATCATTATTTTCATCAATGCTAGGCGTTGCAAAGGCAATACCACCAGCAATTAGAGTTTCTATCGATTCAGAGTCAATATTAATGCCAGAGAAAATACCTGCTTCTATCTTGATACCACTAGTATTCCAGAACTGACTTTTTTCGTTAACAAGCGGTGCATAACGTTTGGCTATATTGATAAAAATGTTTACTTGGTCAGCCGTAGCAGATAAATCGATACCAATGACTTTACCGACTTTAATTTGGCGATATAGCACAGGGTTACCTACGCGAACAGAACCAAGGCGTGATGCAGTCAATTTGATATTTAAGCCATAATTCAGTTGTTCAATGGTAGGAGCCAACTCAAGGGCTTCAAATTCATTCTTTAGTGTCGCTTTCACATTGTACGAGGGTAATAAAGCAATGAAAGCACCATCAAGTAAAGCGGTAACATTTTTCGACCCGACGAGCCCAATTTGAGGCTCAATTTTCCAAAACTTGGTTCCTTGACGAGCGAATTGGCTGCCTAAATCATTTAATAGTACTAAAGCGGTAACGCCAACCTTGTCTTCAGTAAATATTAAACGCTCAATTGTACCCAAAGTTTGCTCTTGGTAAATAACCTTTGTATTGACCTTTAAACCGGAGATATCATTAAAATGGATGCTAATAGTCTGTCCGGCATCTTTGGCATGTTCTTCATGTTTAAATAGGGTGAAGTTAGACAGTTCTGCAACGTGGTTATTTTTTGATGATGCACTTGTTAGTGATACTTCTGGGTTATAAAAGCTAATGCCACCGCGTAAAATGGCATCAACTGATTCCGTTTTTACCACAAAATCACTTAAACCGCCGGAAATAGTGACACCGCCAGCATTATAAAAACGACTCGTGCTTTGCAATAAATCTCGGTGTTCTTCGTCAATTGTTATGTTGACTTTAATCTCATCATCTATTTTATTCAGGCTAACATTGTCTACTTGACCAATCGTAATGCCACGATAGCTAATTGCACTACCAGGCGTTGCGACACTGGCATGTTCGGTTGTTAAAGAAAGCTGTAATCCGGGTGAACTTGCTAGTTTTACTGGCGGCTGGCTATACAAAGTGAACTGGTTTTTGGCTTCACCTTGGCCAAGATTAAAGGTGATGTAGGCGCCACCGAATAAGGCATCGGTATCACTAGCACCAGAAATACTTAAGTTTGGCTTAACTAGGTAGAATTGTGTGTCAGCTTTTAATATATGTCGATACTCAGGTAATAACCCGAGTTGTAGTTGCTGTTTATTACCCTGAATCTTGGTTTTATGAATAGCGCCAATTTCTACACCGCGATATAAAAGTCGCGTATCAGCACTTATTTGCTCGCCAGCTTTATAGTTCAGAGTAAAGCTTACATTTTGTTCGGCGAGTTTGTTATTAGCATAGAGTGAGAAACTATCACCATTCTTAACCGATTTTTTTTGTGACTCTTGTTTATTATCTTGGCTAGTAAAAGCAATGCCGCCCGTTAAGATACTCTGTAATGACTGAGCTTGGATATCAACGCCTAATAAACTGGCCGATATTTTAACGCCAGAATTATTGTAAAAACGGCTGCTGTTATTCACATAATGACTAAATTTTGGTTGTACATGAATATGAATTAAATGGCGTTCTGGCGCAGTTGTTTCAATGGCTTGTATATTACCAACGACTTGTTGCTTGTAATAAACATTGCTACCAACTTGTAATGAGCTTCGGTCATTACTGGTTAACATTAAGTGTAAACCTGGTTCTGTGTATTTATAAGGGGGTTTGTTACTAAACACAGTAAATTTATTACTGGGGTTTCCTGCTAAAGATGGCCTTATACTTAGATAATTTCCGGTTAACAATGTCTTAGCGTTTGATAAACCCGAAAGGCTGATTTGAGGTGCAACAATATAAAACTGGGATTGATCTGTTAAATAAGGCACCACGCGAGGATTAACTTTTGCGATAGCGGTAATCTTTCGACTTACGGGGTCTATTTTACTAAATGACTCAATAACGCCTATGGTTAAGCCTTGAAATAAAATAGCTGCATTGTGATCTATGCCAGAGTTCCATTCTAACGTTAGTTCAACTTCATGACCCATTTCAGCCGATTGGAAGTCAGCATGTAAGGGAAAAGTTTGACCATTTTTAGCGGGCGCTAACTCTGTTTGATAACTTAAGTTATCAACCGATATTCCGCCAGCCATGATAGAGGCCAAAGACTCTGTATTAACTTTTACACCACCAGAGAGAGAAGCAGTTACTTGTACGCCGCTGGTATTATAAAATAAGGAGTTTTCTTTTACTAAATGGGCGAATTCAGGTTTGATATAAATATTAATACCAATTTTTTTACTGCTTTCTTTATAGTGATAACCCGTAACATGGCCAATAGGGATTTGCTTGAAACTAATCGGGGAATTTTCACTGATAGAGCCTAAAACATCGGTGTGCAAGGTAAGATGTAAGCCAGGCGTAGACATATCTAAGGTAGGGGCTTCAGTTAACGCGATAAAATGATCTTGGCTATCAGCCTTTTGATTGGTATCTGGCATAATTGTGATATAACTGCCCGAAATAAGGGTATCTAGTCCAGAAACACCTTGCAGTGAAATATCAGCACTAACTAACCAAAAACGCGTGTTTTCAGTGAGATAATCAGTAAAATTCTTAGAAATCTCGACTTCGGCAATAACACGCTGTAAATCTTCAGAGGGCACTACTTTTTTCACTAAGCCAGTGACTAAACCTTTATAACGAATTTCCGTTTTATTGGGAACTATGCCTGAGCCGTTATCAAATTCTATTGTGATAAAGGTCCCTTGTTCCGAAACTACTTTTACGGTGAGCCATAAGCCAAAAATTAAGGCAATAAAAGGCACAAACCAAATAATGGATATGCCTTGGCGGGGCACAACTTCCGCATGGATATTTTTATTATGCTCAGAGGCAGCATTATCTTTTTTATTAGTCATTTCTATCCCTTTTTTTCTGGTAAAGTGCCTGGTAGATCGTCTGGCGAATCTATTGATAATAATGGCGTATGTCCTGCAGCTTTACTATCCGCTTTTTTATCCCATAACAAACGCGGATCAAAACTATTAGCAGCAAACATGGTAAAAATTACCGTAATGGTAAAATAATTGATAGCAGGACCTGCGGCTACCGAGGTGACAAAGCCAAGTTCAACCACAGTAACCATTAACGCAACAACGAAGACATCAAGCATTGACCAAGGACCTAATACCTCAAGCGCGTGGTAAAATTTACTATGTTTGTCTGGTTTTAAACGGATCCCTGTATGCGCTTTATAAACTAACACAAATAAGCCGATAATTTTTAATAAAGGCACTATGATACTGGCAGTAAAGATAATCACAGCTATTGGGTATAAGCCATGGTCAATAAACTCGCCGATACCCGACAAAATGGTTGCCTCATCACCAATACCCAATTGATAAACGATCATTATTGGGTAAAGGTTAGCAGGAATAAAGGCTAATAAGGCCGCAAAATTCCACGCCAAAGTGTACTGTAAACTATTACGCTTACGTTGATAAAATTTGCCATTACAGCGGCTACAATGCTGAGGCTCTGTTTTTAAGTTATTAAGCTTATGGCACTTAGGGCATAACGTTAGGTCAAGTTGTTTAGCTGTTCTCATCCTGTACCTCGTCTTTTGCAAAAGCTCTTTCAAGCTTGTCCCAGATGTAGTCTTGATCGAGTGCCACAGCGGACATAGTAGAACAAATTAACCAAAAAATAAAAGCCAATAAGCCAAGGTTAACTGATAGCTCAGTATCATCAATTAACTTATACATAGACACAACAATGCCCAACATAAAGACATTGAGCATAGCCCAGTTATCAAGATGATGATAAGCACGAAAGAAGTTTAATAAGGATGGTCTTAACTTGTTGAATTTAAAACTATAGGAGATATACAGTGCACCCGCTAAACGGACGATTGGCACAGCAATAGCGAATAGAAAAACTAAACAGGCAATCATAAAAAAGCCGCGGTCAATCAACACTAAAATACAATCAAATAAAGAAGCTTGATGAAATTGACCAGCCAAGGTTACACCCATAATAGGCAATAAAATTGCGGGCAGCATTAGCATCAAACCGGCAAGCGACCAATTGAAACTGCGTTCAATAGAATCGACTTTTCGCTCTATCAAGGTACTGCCACAACGATTGCACTTAGCAAGTTGACCTTGTTTTAATTGTGGTTTGTCATATAGCGCATCACATTGCTGACAAGCGACAAATAATGAGGTTTTATTATTGTTGTTCTTGTTGTCCATTTTCTGCTAGTCATCCATCCACTTACCAAAAGTACAATGAAAAAAAAGCAGCGATAAACGCTGCTTTTCTAAAAACTTATTAATGAAGCAACCAAGCCATTATTATTTTAATGACGTGATGTATTGAGAAACAGCATCAATATCAGCATCTGATAATTTAATCGCGATATTACGCATAATACCACTGTTATCATTACCACGACTTCCATCACGGAAGCTAGCAAGTTGCTTTTTCAAGTAATCTTGACTTTGACCAGTAAGGCTTGGGAAACCAGCTTGTTTCATACCTTTACCTGTTACGCCATGACAAGCAATACATGCTGTAATGCCTTTAGCTGCATCGCCGCCTAAGTATAACTTATGGCCCGCTACATTTGACTCACCAGTACCCGCTTTAGTATTTTGCACTGCAAAGTATGCAGCTAAGTCATCCATGTCTTCTTCAGAAAGACCTGCAACCATACCTGCCATTATTGGATCGTTACGATTACCTGATTTAAAATCAGCTAATTGCTTAGCAATATAGTTAGCACTTTGACCAGCAAGGCTTGGGTACGTAGGTACTAAGCTATTGCCGTCGGCGCCGTGACACGCTGCACATGCAGCTGATTTATTTTGACCGGCTGCTACATTACCTCTGTAAATTGCTGCTGCTGGTGTTGAAGCAACGATTTCAACGTTTCCTGCTGCTGGAGCACTCGCTGGTGCTGCATCAGTGCCTGTATCTGTACTTGATGAAGCTGCTGCTTGTTCATTTGCACTTGGTAAACCTGAAAAGTGAGCCGCTAAGTCAGCCATATCTGCATCAGATAAGTTAGCTGCCATAGGCGCCATCATGGCATCGGTACGCGCGCCAGATTTGAAATCTTTTAATTGTTTAATGATATAAGCGTCATTTTGTCCGGCAATGTTAGGGAACATAGGACTTCCACTAACACCTGTAGGACCATGACAAGCGCTACAAGCACCTGCTTTTTCTTTGCCTGCATTAGCATCTGCGGCTTGTACAGCACTTACTGAACTTAAAGCTACAAATAGCGAAAAGATAATTTTTTTCATTGAGTTGCTCTCTGCTTGTCAATAATTACGTAGCTATTTGAACAAAATATTAGCTATCTAATTAAGAAATGATAAAAAAAGTATGATGGTTGTCGGCATTTTACACGAATATTAGTCCTGTGTAATAGTGGATAAGCAAAAATTGAGCAAAAAAAACCATAAATTCACAGTTTTATGCATTTTTTTAATAATAAAAGTAAAAGAAAAACGCTATAATGGCGAAAATTTTAAACGAGTGAAGCCCTTGTCTTCTACAAAGATACATTTAACTAAAGCCGCCTTTACCATAAGTGCCCCAGATATCCGCCGTTTACCAGCTGATTCTGGTATTGAAGTTGCTTTTGCAGGGCGCTCTAATGCAGGTAAATCAAGCGCTTTGAATACGCTAACCAATCAACGTGGTTTGGCGCGCATTAGTAAAACTCCAGGTCGAACTCAGCTTATCAATGTATTTGAAGTAGCAGAGAATCGACGTCTTATCGATTTACCCGGTTATGGTTTTGCTCAAGTGCCATTAGCAATGAAGAAAAAATGGCAAAAAGCGTTGGGTGAATATTTAGAAAAACGCCAGTGTCTTAAAGGATTAGTGGTATTGATGGATATCCGTCATCCATTAAAAGACTTAGACATGGATTTAATACAGTGGGCTGCAGATAGTGATTTGCCTGTTTTAGCTTTATTAACTAAGTGTGACAAGCTCTCGCAAGGTAAACGTAGTTCAGAAGTATTAGCGGTTAAAAAAGCATTATCATCATTGAATGCTGATATTAAGGTTCAGGCTTTTTCATCACTTAAATATACGGGCAAAGAACAAGCTGATGCCATTATTTGTGAGTGGCTTGAACAAGAAGCACAAGAATATGAATTACCTGACGAAAGTGATGTTGACGATGCGGATGAATCTTTTGAAGGTGAATAATCTCCTCATAAAGTGAGATTGACGTTAAGTTTGAACATCACACTATACCCAAACAACCTCAAGATGTAGGATTCAGCTGGCATTAGAAACGTCTTTAGGCAAGGTATTGATTGAAGAGAATGGTTATTCCCTTGTCGAAATCAATAACGATGGATAACACGTTTCTAAACCAGCCCTACGGGGACGACTGAGCAAATTAAATTCATTGTTGCGTAGGTAATTAAGGGAATGACCATTAATAAAATACGCGTCTCGAATATGAATCGCTCAGCCGCCCTGAAACGGGCATCTTGAAGTTGCTTGGGTATATTACAAAAAGGAGAAAGCATTACGCTATTCTCCTTTTTTTGTGTCTGCACACTAGGCAATAATTACAACTAGCTTAGCTTTTTAAACTGTAATTCCACTAACCGTTGATACAACTCACATTGTTGCAATAATGAGTGGTGATCGCCCATGTCGATTATTCTACCTTGCTCTAACACTGCAATTTTATCCGCATGTTGAATTGTTGATAGTCGGTGCGCAATGATAATGGTTGTGCGACCACGCATTAACTCTTCTAATGCTTGTTGAACGTGCTGTTCGCTTTCACTATCAAGGGCACTGGTCGCCTCATCTAATAGCAAAATATGTGGGTCTTTTAATATTGCGCGCGCAATAGCAATACGTTGACGCTGACCGCCGGATAAGCGCACACCACGCTCACCTAGAAAACTGTTATAACCTTCAGGTAAATTGATAATAAACTCATGAGCATGGGCTTTTTTAGCTGCCGAAATAACTTCTTCATCGCTAGCCTCAGGTTTGCCGTAACGAATATTATGAAAAACGTCACTACTAAATAAGGCAGGTTGTTGCGGTACTAAAGCCATTTGTTGGCGAAGATCTTTCGGATCCAGCTGTCTAATATCGGAACCACCCAACGTAATACGACCATGTTGTGGGTCATAAAAACGCTGTAATAATTCAAATAATGTTGTTTTTCCCGCGCCCGATGGGCCCACTAGCGCTAATACTTTACCTCGTTGTGCTGTTAAATTCAGTGCTTGTGTTGCTGCTTGATCAGGCCGCGAAGGGTAATTAAAACTAACTTCTTCAAAAACAATTTGGGCATCAAGTTCTTTCGCTGAAGTCGCATTTTCAACAGGGGGAAGAATATGACTTTCTACCTGTAGTATCTCTATCAATCTTTCAGTAGCACCCGCTGCACGTTGTAACTCCCCTAATACTTCTGAAATAGTGGCTAACGAAGAAGCGACCAAGATGGCATAAAATACAAAAGCACCTAAATCACCACCACTCATCTTACCTTGAATAACATCACTACCACCGACCCATAACATGCCAGTAATTGCACCAAAAACAATAATAATAACACCTGCAATTAACGTGGCACGTTGCTTTATACGGTTGCGACCAATAGAAAATGACTTTTCAACTTCCTTACCAAAAGAATGCCTTTCATGTTGTTCGTGGGTATAACTTTGTACTGTTTTAATATGTTCAATTGCCTCTCCGGCATAACTACCAACATCGGCCATTGAGTCTTGGCTTCTACGCGATAATTTTCTTACTTTACGACCATAGAATAATATCGGCACTAAAATAAAAGGTACCGATATTAAAACAATAAAAGTTAACTTTATATTGGTAGCAAATAGCATTACTAAAGCACCTAATAGCATTAGCGTACTGCGGATAGCCATGGAAAAAGAAGAGCCAATAATGCTTTGCAGTAGGGTAGTGTCCGTTGTAATGCGTGACATGATGTCGCCGCTGCCATTAGTTTCAAAATAACTGGGATGCAAGGTGATTACATGATTAAAAACTGCCAATCGAATATCAGCACTAACTCGTTCACCTAACCAAGAAACTAAGTAAAAGCGAAAAAATGTTCCCCCGGCAATTAATACTGTAATAGCCAATATAAAGAGTACTGCTTGCTGTAATTGCTCTATGGATTGCTGAGCAAACCCTTCATCAATGAGCATTCTTACCCCTTGACCCACAGAAAGCATCACACCTGCGGTAAACAGCAGGGCAATAAAAGCGGCTAGCACCTGACTTTTATAAGGACGAATGAATTGAATAAGTTCCAAGAGAATAGAGATTTTTTTATTTTTAGGGCTTTCGGTTGAAGTATTCTCTGCTAGATCAGCAGCAGTAGGTTGGTCAGACATAAAATCTCAGCATTTATTATACCCATTGAATCCATTATTTGATCATCCTGAGACGGCCTAAATGGTCAATTTGTATTACTAGTTATTAAGCATGTTAGTGACTAGTGAATGAATTAATGACGAGTAGTTTACGCTTTCCATTGATGTTGAACTAGGAAGTTTTACTGGAATATGAAGTAAGTTTGTAAGAGGAAGTAATAAAGACTGTGTGAGAGTTGATGTTTTTACAGATAAAAAAAAGCCGATGGTCTTTTCAGAACTAATAAGTAGTTGTGAATTGCATCGGCAAAGCTTATGGGGAAGCTACAAAAAAATTATTACAATAAGTGTTCGCTTAAGAACAAAGTGATTATAGAGTAACAGCTCTACACAAGTAAAGTGATTTATAGAGTAATTACTCTTTTTCTTTGATTTAGATCATTATTGAACGATTTGTTTATATATTAACCGTCATTAATATTGAGATCAGCGACAGGAAATGAAATTTTTATGCTTGCTAAGGAGCTTAATTTTAGCTTATTGATATTATTACATCATTTACAATACATGTTTAGTCATGTAATTTAACAAAAAATTTACATTTTTGTGATTTATTAAATAACGGTAAACGTCATTATAATCACAATAAGCTCAAATCATGCGAGCTTGAAGTTAACTTTATTAAGGAAAATAAATGTTAAAAAATTATTTTAAACCACTTCTTTGTTTGGCTTTTATTAATTTAATTTCCGCCTGTGGCGGAAGTGGTGAAGGTGCTGAACCAACACCAACACCCACTAAAGTCGAAGTCACGAATACTTCTCCTGAATTAGGTGAGTATACTAGCACCTATCAAATGCTTGAAAATATTACGGTTATTGCTGAAAATATTACTGTTTCTGATGCGGAAAATGATAGTTTAACAGCAAGCTTTACAGGAGGTGATGCCGATCTTTTTAGTTTTGATATAGCGACAGGAAAGCTTACGTTCAAATCAGCTCCTGATTATGAAGCTCCCTCAGATAGTGATCTAGATAATATCTATATTGTAGAACTGAGTATTTCAGACAGTGAGCAGTCGGTCACTGCAACCATTGAAGTGACCATTATTAATGATATCTTCATTGAAATTACGTCTCCTGTGGAAAACAGTAACGTTGGTGGTGATGATACTTATAAAGTAGTTGCCAAAATTGAGGAGCGTGAATCTGACGATTTAACCGTAATGGCTGATACGCCAGTGCTAATAAATGGTCGTTCAGCTACTCCAATCGATGATTCTCAAAAATATTGGGTGCTTGAAATTGAAAATATCGCAAAAGCGAGCATTACCGCTGAAGTTACATTTGAAGGTATTACTTACTCAGATGTCGTTTCAGTACAAGGCTTACAACCATTGGTTTCAGTTAAGGATATAGCAGTAGATGAGACCGCCGGTTTTATGTATCTGAATGATCAAGGTTCACGATTAATAGTAAAAGCGAGTCTTGATGGTAGTACATCTAAAGTCTTTTTTAACCCTAGGGAATTTGGCTATTCTTGGGTTTCTTCTATATTACTAGATAGCAAGAATAATCGCCTATTAGCAGTTATGAGTGTGCCTAAATCAGATGGTAGTATACGGACTGTAAAAAGTATTATTGCGATAGATTTAACCACAAAAGCACATGACATTCTTTCGGGTGAGCTTATAGGCTCGGGAGATTTACTTAGTATTAATTCGGGCCAAATCGCTTTTTACCATGAATCATTATTAATCCCTGACTATAACAATCAATCTTTAGTAAAGATTGACTTATTGACAGGAAATAGAACAACCCTTTCTAGTGGGGCTTTAGGTACTGGCCCCTTATTTGATAGACCAACAAGTTTGGCGGTAAATTCTGATAATAATTTAGCTTATGTTTCCTCTAAATCTACAATACATGAAGTAGATCTTCTTACCGGTAATAGAGCAATCATTGGTGACAATGAAGTCGGTACTGGCACGGTTTTAGTGTCTCCAGAGCACTTGTTTTTTGATGGTGAAAATAATCGTTTAATATTTTTAAATTCGGACGAAGGTATTACTACATTAAACTTGAACACTAAAGAACGTATAGCATTACCAACTCCTTTACAGGGGACTTCACTTGGTTTAGGTGATGATACTAATTTCTATATCTTTAATTTTTATAATAATTCTATTGATAGAGGGGTTTTGGGAGAAGATAACTTTGAAAGCGTGATTGTGATAAAAACAGGGCAAGGTCTTCCAATCAATAATGGTTATAGCACTGTTTTTTCAGGTAAGTTACAAAAATTGTTTATTAATAGTTACGGTGTTTATAGCTTTGATCTTCTAGAGCAGAGGGTAAGTTATTTAAATACAGGGACTCCTGATATAGCTAACCAAATAGGCTTATCTTTAAATACAGATGACAATAGCTTAGTTGTCATTAATAATTCAGAAATTAATGAGCCTACGTTATTGTTAGTAAATACAGAAGATACAAAACGAGAAGTTATTACTGAGTATGATGTTGCAGACGACGTTAATCTTATCAACCCACTTGATGTCGTGCTAAATGATAAAAATACTTTTGCCTATATTCTCGATGCGCCAAATTATCAAAATAATGACGCAGAGGTCAATATTATCCAAGTCGAATTGGCGACAGGGGTTAAAACACTTATATCAAACAATGCAACTCACCCAGGTGTTGCTTTTAACAAGCCGAACTCTATTTCCTTTCAATCAAGTAGCAATAGTCTGCTTGTTATCCAAAGTCCTGCTGATGAAAAGGGCGTTGATATTATTAAAATAGAGATAACTACTGGAGAAAGATCATTAATGGCTAATGATATTGATGAGAAAGTAATATCAGCAGTTAATGACTCTTTGTTTCTAGAAGACGGTACCTTTGTCATCATGGATTGGCGATTCATTTATAAAGTGAATTTAGCTACTGGTGAAAGTAACTTATTATCATCAAATGGAGTGGGAGATGGAATACCTTTCGGCCAACTTTCATCAATAAGTTATGACAGCATTAATAATAGAATATATGCCGTTGATACTGAATTTAAGGGGATTTTTGCTATTGATATTTCAACAGGAAATAGAAGTTTGTTAGTGTCTGGTAATTAGCACTTTGTTAAGTTTAGATAACGTTGATTAGCCTCTACTATAAAGTAGTGGCACTTTAGAAAGTAATACTTGCGTTAGGTTATGATTTTTTAAATGGTTTGAATAACCTAGCTTTAACCGAGCGCCAATGTGTTTTTGGTATTTTAGGTGCTAATGATAATAAATGTTGGTAGTCATCTTCTGTTGGAGTTACTTCACCGCCATGGGCAAGAATAATACTCTTTGGTTCTAATTTGATGATTTTATGCAGTGAGGCTCGATAACGATTAGGGTAAAAAATAGGGAAGGGTGGGATGAACTTATTCTTTACCTTTACTATTAAATCAGCAACATAGATCTTATTGCTGGGAATGTGGTGTAAGGACAAGTCCCTATCTGTATGACCTTGTGTAGCGAGAGCAATCCAGTCAGAAAATCCGGGTAATGGCTCACTATCATTGAGCTTATAGTCGGCGATTAATTGACTAGAATACCAGAAGTTCATACGTGGTTTTTTCATGCGTTTTGCTACCCATTTAGCTAAGAATATGTCGGTAAGATGCATGAGGCGACCATCTATGCCTGAATACCATTGTCCACTAACGTTGGCGGTAGCAATTTTACAACCAGTTAGCTTTCGAAGCTTATCAGCAGCACCTGCATGATCAGGGTGCATGTGTGTGACCACGACTAAAGATAAATCATGGAAAGGGCGTTGTAAGGTTTTGGTAATAAAATGTTTGAGCATTGAAATATCTGAGCGACAGCAGCCATCAAGCAACAGTAACTTATCAGGGTACTCTGCGAGCAAAATTGTTTGGATATGGCCATCTATATGATGTAATTTCATAATGATAAAACAGTTAATTCATAATTTAATTGTCGCTTTATACTGTAAAAGAAAAGCTATTGGTCTGCACTCTATTTACTTCTCTTTAACAATATACTGACTATGGCTAACCTTTATAACGGGAAGCTAAACAAACAGATTGAGTGAACAGTAAAAGGTTATATTAAGTGTAATTTCGAGCTTTTGACCTGTATGGCCACCCGCATATTTCTAACGAATGGCTATACACGATAGTTAACTATGCACTTTCTGTAAGGCTTCCTCTGAAACTTGTATCTCATTGAGCATAAGCTTAGCTCTTTTTTCTGCGAGTAATAAGTAGAAGCTAGGTAAAATGAACAAGGTAAATATTGTGCCGATGAACATGCCTGCCACTAAGATAATACCAATACTATTACGTGCTTCAGCACCTGCACCTGTCACTAATACTAACGGGAAATGTCCCAATATAGTGGCTGCTGTGGTCATCAAAATAGGACGTAAACGTGTGGTTGCCGCTTCAGTTACTGCCGCGAGCTTATTAGCGCCAAGTTCTTGTGCATGATTAGCAAATTCAACGATTAGTATGCCATTCTTAGCAATTAAACCTATCAAAGTAATTAAGCCTATTTGCGAATAAATATTAATAGTGGTCAATTCAATATAAGGGATGAGTAGGGCGCCTGATAAGGCTAATGGTACACAGCCTAGCAATACGACTAACGGATCTCTAAAGCTATTAAATTGTATCGCTAAGACAAGAAATACAATCAATAATGAAATACCCAATACCATAATTAAGGTATTACCTTCTTTACGTAATTGTCTTGACTCTCCAGCATAATCAATTGAATACCCTAAAGGTAATATTTCTTTTGCGGCATTCTCAATAGCTGATAATGCCGCTTCTTTATTCGAACCTGGTGCAACACCGCCGTAGATTCTAAACGATGCTTGTTGAGCAAAAGTGCCTAGTTCTCTAGGTACGGTTTTCCACTTTAAATCCGCGACGGCTGAAACGGGTAATAACTCACCGGTAGGTAATTTAATGTCCAATGATAAAATGGCTTCGGTTTTGCTACGCACCTCATCATTAACAATAGGGATCACTCGATAAGCTTTACCATTAGCATCAAAGCGATTAACAAAATTGCTCGACAATAAAATACCTAATTGTTCGCTAACTTCTGTCTCTTATACACATCTGACGCTGCCGA
>CAJXRC010000003.1 GCA_913058405.1 uncultured Colwellia sp.
CTATCCTCTTCGTCGGCAGCGTCAGATGTGTATAAGAGACAGATTTCTAACGGAAAACGAATACGGTTTTCAAAGGTTCCGCCCCATCGGTCGGTTCGTTTATTAGTATGTTGCGCAATAAATTGGTTGATGAGGTAACCTTCAGAGCCCATTAATTCAACGCCATCGTAGCCAGCCAACTTAGCTAATTCGGCCGAGCGTACATAATCACTGATTTGTTGCTCAACTTCTTCGTCGGATAATTCTTTCGGCATATAAGGGTTGATTGGCGCTTGAAGTGCAGACGGTGCCACCAATGCTTTGGTATAGGCATAGCTGCCTGCATGTAATATTTGCATACAAATCTTACCTCCCTCGGCATGCACAGCATCAGTTACCTGCTTATGAAGTATTACTTCTTTTTCGTCATCCATACGAGCCGCACCATGAAAAACCACACCACTCTTGTTTGGAGAAATGCCGCCTGTTACGATCATTCCAACGCCACCACGTGCGCGAGCCGCGTAAAATTTTGCGACTTTCTCATAACCACCTGGATCTTCTTCAAGGTTGGTATGCATAGACCCCATTAATATGCGGTTTTTAAGTATAGTAAAACCTAGATCTAAAGGTTTCAAAATATTCGGATATTGATTGCTTGTCATGATACGCTCTTTCATTGTTTGCTTTCCTTCACTGTTATCATAGATAGTGATATATTTTGTTGTGCTTCGTAGTGAACTCATGTTCCAACCAACAACATTTCTGGAACACAAGTCAGTCACTACGGTTAAATAAAGCCATTATTCCTGAATCCAAAGTCGAGTAAGAGGCATAGCATAGACGAACTATTTCTCTGGATCTTCTCATCGAGCCGTACCTTCAACGTAACAACTCTTCATTTATTTTCTCAAAGTCCATGATCATCCATGGACTTTGAAGTAGGACTGGTCAATACATATTATCTAAGGCTTGGACCAAGCAAAACCTTTTGCAAACGGATCTAGAGGCGTTTTAATTAAGTGATTGGCGTAGTTCGACATAGTCTTGTGTGCGATACCAATGAGAACATCAAATACATTTGCTTTAGTGAACCCTGCGTTTAGAAATAACTGGACTTCATCATCTTCCAGCCAGCCACGTTTACGTACCATTGATAAAGTAAACTGGCGAAGAGCTTCCAGTTTTTGGTTATCATATGCCTGCACTGCACGAGCAGTTTCAACAATGGCATCATCAATCTTATCCATTTTAGCGATGCCAGTGTGCCCAGCCATACAATACTCACAATTATGTTCCGCATTGATGGTAAACCATACTACATGGCGCTGCTCTGGAGTTAAGCTAGATTTCACAAAGAAGTGAGAGAGTGCCATATAAGCCTCAGCTGCCTGCGGTGACTCAGCAAGACCTGCAATCATGTTGGGCACCATACCCATGGTGCTCTTGGCTTTTTCTAAGCTTTTCTTCCCTTCTTCCGAGGCGGTTTCAGGTGTATGAATAGTAAATGAAGTCATGTGACTTTCCTTATTTTGTAAAAGATCATATTTATACTAATCATTTTGTACATAGTTGTACAGAATAAAATACAAATACTGTACAACTATGTTCAAAATGAACATAGTTGTACTTTCCAGCGGAAGTCCTGTTAAACAGTCGGTTAATCAAACATTGCAAGGAAAAGAAGCTACAAACCGGGTCTGCATATATCCTCTTCACGGGTAAAACGATAAGCACTATTATTAAAGGCCCCTAACAGTTCGTTCAAAATATACCTTAACTGCCTCTCTATGCATTATGTTCACGCCTAAACCTCCACTAATGTTAATATCAAAGACGCGAAGATACTTCATCTGGGGGCACCATTTTGAATAGTTTGTCAGTAGCTTGAAACAATCCCCTAAGTCTTCATGTTTATCAGCTTTCACGCTAAATTCAGAAATAGCCTTATCTTGGGTATGGTGCAAACTCTCACCGGCTTGCTTCAACTCTCACTATCTATTATTCCCTAATAGATCACGCTTTCTTTATTTTGTCTCTAGCTGTACAATAAAATTCATTAATGTAACTGTTGCTAGTAAACGTATTACAGTGTCAGAAAAAGGAGAGATGAAGTGGGAAGGCCCAGACAATTTAAACGTGACCAAGCAGTTGAAATAGCGATGCATGAATTTTGGCAGCAAGGCTATTCAGAAGTTTCAGTCAAGTCATTATGTCAAAAAATTGGGATAACGCGCTCTAGCTTCTACAACACGTTTGGCTCCATCGAAGTCCTATTTAGTGAGGCGGTGGACCTTTATAATTCCGACGCCCCTAGCCGAAAGTTTAAACCTGTGTATACAGAGGAGATGGGGAATTCGGCACAGTTAGAAACGCCAATCAATAGCATAAGAATTATGTTTTATACGCTATGTAAATTCCGAGCACGGGATCCTGAACACCGGGGTTGCCTGATTGTCAATTGTTTGGGAGAGCTTAATCACCTTAATGAACAAGTACGGACGGATATTTTAGGACGAATGCAGATGTTAAGAGATGAATTTCATGAAACTCTGAATCTAGCGGTTGATTTGGATGAATTACCAAAAGATACCGATACACATGAATTAGCACTCTCATTGCAGACCCTTGCAGTCGGAATAAATAGTATGTCAAAAATTGTTCATGCTGAGGAAGAATTGCTTGCTATCGCTAATTCCACATTGGATGGTCTTGGAATCAAAACCTAATTTACATATCACGCCAAGGAGCATCGACGAATCCTCGTAGGTTAACGAACCACAGAATAACAAAATGTTAACCTTGATTCAGCTCTCAATATTTTATTTCACATTTTGACCTTATTACTTTAACTGAAGATATATCTCACAAAGCCCCTCACTAAATTGGATCGTTACACCCTATACAATTCCTCAGGTGTTGGTTATTGGTTTCGCTTATTTTTTATTAAAAACATTACGATACAAAACAATCCACACGAAGATATCGCCACAAAATTTTCATTTGATTGTGATGATAAAAGTAATAAAAAACCTTTGTTTTTAGTTAGCCCTGAAAAACTGGAAACACAAAAAGGGCAAAGAAACAATCTCCCAACTTGCCAGAACTGCTGACGAAATCGCTCAACTGTAATAGGGCCTGTAGCCAATACAAGCGCAATTCCCACAATAATAGATAGTCCTAAAGAATTGCGCCACAAAACTGGATCAGTATCGAAGTAATATATAACCATTACTAAATACCAGATTACATAACACCAAAGGATCTGGATACCTGCTGGCATAGTTCTTAAATATTGGCGCATTATGTTCTTCTCTATATAAGGGATGATTTCACTTTAAGAAGCAAAGGACTAACATAAACTGTCCTCAACAAAGTACAACTTTATTGTTTTTACGTACTACCCGGGCTCGTTGCTTGTAAGCCAACAGTTCACTACCACCAACTATCCCCAGTAATTCAGACGTTGTGGACTCATTTAATTTGAGGCAGTCCAGTACGCGTTGTAATTTCCATACAGGAGCGGTGGCAACGACGCGAGTAGATTTTTTGTCTAGCAAAGTAAAGTTCATGCCGCTGAGCGCACCCGGCAACTTTTTCTCATTAGGATTATTTTCTGCCCAGTCATCAACACGGCGAGCTGATTCAAGTAATAAAGGAATAGAATCTTCGATAATAATCTTAAGCAGCCTTTCTATCATTTTCGGAATTTCATCATTAGCAACGAAATCGCCGCTGGACTTTGGATGGTCGGCCATTTTCTCTACCCAAGATGCAAGATATGGTGCTTTATCTTTCATTAGCTTACCAGGAGCTGGATCCAAATAGAGGTGTGCGTACAGAGGTCCAAATAGTGCAAAATCTCCAAGACAAGGTCGATCACCCAATAGGTATTCGTGCTGTTGAAAGTGCTCATTTAATAGAGATAGTAGCATTTCGTGTCGTTGTTCAACCGCTTCACAAATTTCAGCTGTTAGCCCCAGTTTTGGCATCAAAGAACGAAAACGCATCGATAATTTATTACCAATCCAGTATTTAATAGATTTTGGCGCAAACCTGAAAGCCATTCGGCCAAACTCAGGAAGAATATAGTCATAGTTCTCTGGGTAGTTCCAGCGATAATGTAAGCAAGAGAAAGGCACCATCCATTCATCTCCATAAACCTCCAACAGGGCGCTAGCCAGTTTTTGCTTAGGACCTGAGGGAGTAACGAGGTTACTTTTATTTTCCTCTTCAAAGTGGTCAATAATAGCACTACTGTCTTGCAGTACCTCGCCATCATCTAAAGAGACTACAGGGATATACATCGTACCGGTCTTTTTCTTAATAAAATTATATTGTTCAAGCATAGTCACAAATATCTCTTTATAAGATATGCTTTTGTATTGTAAATATGAACGTACTTTTGCTGTAAAAGGGGAGATTTTCAAGCCGTAAAGATTTATCATGATAGTGTTTCCTGCTAAAAAAAATATTATTTTTGGACCCTGTGTGAAATAAAAATAACCTTCAAAACAAACAAAGACTAAATGTTAACTTACCGTTGAATTACTAAAGTAAACTACCATTCTGGGTGAACAAAACTTCTTTAACATCATCCGTCATTTCTTCTTTTCGGAGAATTGTGTCCTTACCAATATCAATGGCTCGTCTTACTGCGGGGCGCTGCTTCATTGTTTCATTCCAGCGTTTTACATTCGGCCATCGATCCAGAGTATGTCCCATCGCTCGATAGGGACGAACCCAGGGAAAGGTAGCCATATCTGCAATACTGTATTCCCCGCACATATATTTCTTGCCTTCAAGTTGCTTATCTAAAACAGTCAGTAGTCTCATATATTCATTATCATAGCGATCTTCGGCATACTTTGATTTGTTAACATAATTTCTAAAGTGACCAAGCTGTCCAGTCATTGGGCCTAAACCGGACATTTGCCAAAATAACCATTGCATAATATCGTAGCGCCTACTGCTATCTATTGGAAGAAACAGCCCTGTTTTTTCTGCTAGATAAAATAGAATTGCCCCTGATTCAAATACGGAAATCTTCTTTTTGGGATTCCCATTATCTACAATAGCTGGCATTCGATTATTGGGACTTATCTTGAGAAATTCAGATTTAAATTGTTCTCCTTTACCAATATTGATTGGAACCACTCTATAATCCAAACCTGATTCTTCCAAAAAAATTGCGATTTTCCAACCGTTAGGTGTTGGCGCGAAAAATAAATCGATCATTGGTTACTCCCCCTGACGAATAGTAGCGGCTTTATAAACAAAAAAGCCTTATCCTATTCACTTTATAACTATTTCTCATTCAATTTGAACGGTTGAGATAAAGATATACCCTAACCGCACTACAATTGAAGTATCCTAACCAGCACTACTAATCGAGATATAAGCTTAATAAAATACAAACCGCATAATCATGTTTATAACAATCAATTTGCTCTATAAATATTCTGATTCAGAAAGTTATAGTTAACTTGACCGAAGTAGTACAAGAGAAAAGTTAGTAGACGACCTCTTCTTCCCATACGACTCCACTTGGGTTAACTGCGATCAAATCTTCTCGGTACTTAGACTCGATACTCATTCTTTTCAGCTTCATTGTAGCCGTCAATAGCTCGTTAGCTACGGTCCAAGGTGATTCAACAACAAAAAGTGCTGCTAATTTTTCATGTGATTCGAGTTCACTATTCAACTTAGCCAAAAACAAATTTAGACTGTCTACAATCTCATCATTTTCTCTACTATTTTCGACATTAAGAACTACAAGCGCCACTGGCTGCCGCATTCCGGAACCCATTACGCATGTCTGTTCAATATAGGGGTTATCTAAAACGAGGGATTCAATCGGTACAGGCGCAACATACTTACCTTTAGCGGATTTGAATTGTTCTTTGAGCCTGCCAATAATTTTCCAGATCCCGTGTTCATCAAATGACCCGCAATCACCAGTTTTAAACCACCCTTGTTCGAACTCTTCTTTATTAGCTTCTGGATTTTGGTAATACTCATCAAATACAGAATCACCTCTTATAAGAATTTCTCCTTGATCAGATAGTTTCATTTCAACTCCTTTGACAGGAACACCAATGCATCCTAATCGTTCTTCTAAAAATTGTGAATTCTTACATGCAGCTCCACTGGTCTCCGTCATCCCCCATGCTTCATAGATATCTATCCCAATTTGGTGGTACCAGTTCAACAGGCCGGGTGAAATAGGTGCAGTGCCTGAAATAAAACGTTTGCAGTGCTTAAATCCAAGCTTTTGACGAATTTGTGCCGCGACCTTTAAGCTTTGATCCGTTTTCAACAACTGTTGTAGATCACCATCCTTTATTTGAGAAAATACTTGAGATTGAAAGTTGGTCCAGAGTCTTGGAACTGATGCAAATAAAGTGACCTGAGCATAATGTAAATCTTGAACAAAAGTCTCCCTACTTTCATTGAAGAATACTTCCGTTGAATTGTAAATCGAGCCCATTATTGCAAAAGATCTCTCTGCTATGTGCGCCATAGGTAGATATGAGAGTATGCGGTTATGCGAGTCAACAAACCAGTCATCCAACCCTCTAATTCCAGCAGCAATATTATCGTGGGTAAGAACAACGCCTTTTGGTACGCCTGTACTGCCTGATGTATAAATAATAGTCAGAACGTCATTTTCGTCAGGGTGATTTATTTGAGTGAGCGGCGCATAATTATCTAACCAATTATTCCAGTGAAAATCGGGGTCTATCGTAGGATAGGGGAGCGCTATTTTGTTTAGAGTTTGACACGCACTTGCCGCTGCACTAGCATCATCAACCTTACCTACGAAGACGGCTTTCGCTCCACTGTGACTTAGAACGTGCTTAATCGTTTTGGCATTTGCGGAGGGGTAAATGGGTACACTGATCATACCCGCCATCATTATTGCAATATCCGTCACTATCCATTCAGCGCAGTTATGCGCAAGAATAGCAATTCGTTCGCCCTTTTGGTACCCCTGGGCCAGCAAGCCTGAAGCAATCTTTCTCGCCATCACATCGACGTCTTTAAAGGAATAGGTATTCCATTGACTATTGACGGGTTGATGCAAATAAGCTTGTTCAGGGTTCTGTTCAACTCTATGAGAAAATTGCTGAAGTGGTAATAAATAGTTCATGATAAATCTCGCTTTTGGTAAATTAACACACCATAACAATGGTATTAAGTTTTTCAGAAAAGAATCCTATACCTAATGAAGTTCACTATATTCTAGTAAGGTGAGGCTTTCTTTTCTGAGCTAAGGCCTTCAAGTTGAACCAGTTTAATTTTGAGGTTCTCATCGATTGGCTGTTGTCATTGCGATCGCTAGTTAAGGGCAATCTCTGCCAGCTGGCTCAGATCTTTTTGTAACGCAGCCGCAATATCATCACCTAATCCAGCCTTAGTCCTTGATTTGGTGATTCGATATGCATTCATGTCCAATCGGGCTAACTGCGTCGCAACAGTCTCAGCTCGAGATAGTAATGTACTTTCATCCACAGACTCATCCAGATAACCTGCGGAAACTGCCCCTTGTGCATCGTAAAGCTGTGCCAAATCTACTGCTTTTAACGCATGGTTTTTGTTCAACCTAGCCTTAGTCAGTTCTACTCCGAAATGAGGTAGTGGCATGCCAATTGAAACCTCATTTAGTCCTATTTTATAGTTTCCCTTGATGCCAACTCTATAATCTACAGATAACAGCATCATTGCCCCCATAGCCATAGCATGGCCGCTGGCCGCAATTATTACGGGTGTTCTAAATGTTATTAGGCGTTGAGCAAGTAAACCTCCTGCTTCCAATAAGTTACTCATTTTCTCACCACCTTGAGCCATTATTTTTAGATCAAAGCCTGCAGAAAACTTACCTGCACGACCTGTGATGATTACAACCTTTTCCGCCTTTGTAGCTCGGTCAAGTGCAGTATTTAGCTGCTCGAACATATCAAATGAAAGGGCATTAGCCTTGCTGTCATCCATTTTAATAACGTAGTAATCTTGTTCTTCTCTTACTTCAATTAAGTTAGCCATTGTATGAGCCTCGCGTGTGTTAATTTATTTGAATTTGTTAACTTTCTCAGACGAATTTTTATTAATCATGTTTAGCTGCATTAATTCCAATCCCATCTAAGGTAGAATTTGCAATAGCATTTAAGCCTTCTTCAGCATGAATAATTTTAGACATACTGTTTATTCCAACTGCAAGGGTCTGTAATGACAGCGCCAATTTATGTGTATCTGTATGTTTTGGCAATTCCCCCAGATTTACCGCCAAACGTAGAGTTTTATGGAATTCACCCCTTAACACCTGAATTCGCCCTAAAATATCTGTCTGTGCTTGTGCATTGAAATGATTTAAGTCACCCAAGCAATTGATAATCAAGCACCCTCTGTGTTCAGAATCTCTTGCCCGTAATTTACATAACGTCTGAAACATACTTCTGATGCTATTGACCGGTGTTTCTAAGTTACCTTTATCTTCTTCTTCGCTTGAGTATGCAGTTCTTAGTTTACGAATAGGTGCATCGTATTCATAAAGATCTAAGACCTCAGCAAAGAGCAACTCGATGGACCCAAATGTGTTGTAAAAACTAGATCGCGATATCCCAATTTTTTGAGATACTGACTTGATTGAAACTTCCGAATAGCCATGCTGCCAAAATTCATGCATCGCTATTTCGACTGCTTGGTCACGATTAAATTCTATGATCCTTCCCATTTCATCGCCTTCCTTTCGCCTAATGACTTTATAGTACACTAGTGTACAAAATAAAAAAAGAGTGTTTTCGTTGTTACCGTAAAATTATTGTACATAACTGGACAAAATAACAAAAAGATGTTTTACTGATTTTGTTCACTAGTGTACAAAAGCTGAAGGAGGCGTTTAAATACTAATTGTATATAAAACTACAATTAGCAGAAAAAAGCGTTTTCGATATATGTCATCTTTAACTGTTCTGATTTTATATTCACTCAATCAGCAGGGAAGATAATGCGCCAGTTTAGTCACAAGAATGTAAATTTTTTTGGTTTAATTGATAAATACATCGAACACTGATTATTTATCCTTTCAAAAAACAATGACTCCCGTAAATCATACGGGATGGATTAACTATATTATAAATATTGAGGCTTAAATATGATATTTTCAGGTAAAACCATATCGGTAACGGCCCTTGAAAACGGCATTGCTGAACTTACTTTCAACCTTGAGGGTGAGTCTGTAAACAAGTTTAATGCCCTGACAATTGGAGAGCTAAAGCAGGCCGGAGCAGCTTTAAAAAAGGCTAGCAACGTTAAAGGCTTGATTGTAACCAGTGCTAAAGATGTCTTCATTGTGGGAGCTGATATCACTGAATTTGGTAAAAACTTTACCGTCAGTGAACAGGAAATTTCTCAAGGAATTCTGGAAACCAATAAATTGGTTTTCAACCAAATCGAAGACCTGCCTTTTCCAACAGTGACCGCAATTAATGGCATTGCTTTCGGTGGCGGTTTGGAAATGGCACTAACAACTGATTACCGAGTGATGTCTACGACTGCAAAAATTGGACTGCCAGAAACCAAACTCGGTATCATTCCTGGTTTTGGTGGCACTGTACGTCTACCTCGCGTTATAGGCGCCGATAATGCGATTGAGTGGATTGCCGGAGGTAAAGATCATAAAGCTGAAGCGGCTCTAAGCGCCGGCGCTGTTGATGCCATTGTTGCTCCTGATAAGTTACGTGAAGCTGCAATCGATCTGGTTGAAAAATGCATTGCTGGTGACTTTGATTATAAAGCCAAACGTCAAGAAAAGCTTGAACCACTGAAACTAAATGACATTGAAGCTATGATGTCCTTTGAAAGTGCCAAAGCTTTTATTTCTGGTAAGGCCGGACCACATTATCCTGCCCCAGTTACTGCCGTTAAAGTGATTCAAAAAGCCGCTAAGATGGACCGCGACGATGCTCTTTACGAAGAAGCAAAAGCCATAGGTAAATTAACTAAAACCGAAGTTGCTCGAAATCTAATAGGTCTGTTCTTAGGGGATCAGGCTCTAGGAAAAGCTGGTAAAGTGTGGGCTTCTAAAGGTAGTAAAGTTAAGTTAGGTGCTGTTCTTGGTGCAGGTATTATGGGAGGTGGTATAGCTTACCAGTCGGCTCTAAAAGGCACTCCAATTGTTATGAAAGATATAGCTCAAGCTGGTATCGACCTAGGATTATCCGAAGCAAGTAAACTGCTGTCCAAGCGTGTTTCTCGTCGTCGAATGACTCCGGATCAAATGGCAGGAACTTTAAACAAGATTCAACCATCATTGAGCTATGATGGCTTCGACAAAGTTGATGTCGTTATTGAAGCGGTTGTGGAGAATCCAAAAGTTAAACATGCCGTGCTTGCAGAAGTCGAGAAGCATATTCGCGAAGATGCCGTATTGACTTCCAATACCTCTACCATTTCTATTGACTTTCTTGCAAAAGCGCTAGAACGCCCAGAAAATTTCTGTGGAATGCACTTTTTCAATCCTGTTCACCAGATGCCTTTAGTAGAAGTTATTCGAGGTGAAAAAACTTCTGATGAAACAGTAGCTCGCACTGTTGCTTATGCTTTAGCAATGGGTAAAAAACCTGTTGTTATCAATGACTGCCCTGGCTTCTTGGTAAATCGCATCCTTTCACCTTACTTCAATGCTTTTACACGTCTTGTTAAAGATGGTGCTGACTTTAGCAAAATCGATAAGGTTATGGAAAAGTTCGGAATGCCTATGGGTCCAGCTTACCTGACCGACGTTGTTGGTATTGATACTGGCGTACACGCGGGAAAAGTGATGGCTGAAGGTATTCCAAATCGCATGAGCAATGATTACACCACAAGTCACGAAGTACTCTACAAAGCTGAACGTTATGGACAGAAAAATGGTAAGGGTTACTACACTTACGAAGTCGATCGTAAGGGTAAACCTAAGAAAGTCGTTGATGATGCTGTTAAAGAAATTCTAGCGGCTGTAGTTGATGCACCTAAGGAATTCAATAATGAGGAAATCCTTGAGCGCATGATGATTCCAATGTGTCTGGAAGCCGTTCGTTGTCTTGAAGAAAATATAGCTACTTCAGCTAATGATGTTGATATGTCCTTGATTTACGGCATAGGTTTTCCTCCTTTTCGCGGCGGCCCTCTGCACTACATACAAGATATAGGTATTGCTAAGTTTGTAGCCATGACAAGTAAATATATAAGTTTTGGCGAAAGTTACCAAGCTACTGAAAAATTAATTGAAATGGCAGCTAGTGGCGAAGTTTTCTTCCCAGAAATGGCCTAACATAAAATTACTATTGGAGATTCAAATATGAATTTAAATCCTAGAGATGCTGTGATCGTTGATTTTGGTCGTACAGCTATGGGGCGAGCTAAAAATGGCGCCTACCGTTTTACCCGAGCAGAGGATATGTCCGCAGATCTTATCAACGGTTTATTTGCTCGCAATAACAAATTGGACCCTTCAGAAGTGGAGGATGTTATCTGGGGCTGCGTAAATCAGACTAAAGAGCAAGGTATGAATATTGCTCGGATGATGTCGCTAATGACTGTAATTCCTCACGGAGCAGCAGGTCAAACTGTTAACCGCCTGTGTGGCTCTTCAATGTCTGCGCTGCATACCGCTGCACAAGCGATCATGACCGGAAATGGTGATATGTTCGTTGTCGGTGGTGTTGAACATATGGGCCATGTTGCTATGAACCATGGTGTTGATATCAACCCTCGTTTAGCAAAACATGTTGCAAAAGCCGCGGGTATGATGGGTATGACCGCTGAAATTTTAGGTGCGCAACATGGCATTACTCGCGAACAACAAGATCAGTTTGGTGCCCGTTCACATCAGTTGGCACATAAAGCGACTATCGAAGGTCGTTTCAGCGATGAAATTATTGCATTGGATGGTCACGATGAAAATGGCTTTAAGATACGAATGACAGCCGATGAAACCATTCGCTCTGAGACAACCGTTGAGTCATTAGCTCAACTTAAACCGGCATTCAACCCAAAAGGTGGCACCGTAACAGCCGCCACCTCTTCTCAAATTACAGATGGAGCTTCTGCCATGATTATCATGTCAGCAGAACGAGCCCAAGCATTAGGCGTTCAACCACTAGCAAAGATTAGTTCTATGGCTGTAGCAGGTGTGGCCCCATCTATTATGGGTTATGGGCCTGTTCCTTCCACTCGAAAAGCACTAAAAAGAGCTGGCTTAACAATGTCTGATATTGATTATGTTGAGTTGAATGAAGCTTTTGCCGCACAAGCTTTACCTGTATTAAAAGACCTTCACCTACTTGATAAAATGGATGACAAGGTAAACCTGCACGGTGGCGCGATTGCTTTAGGACACCCATTCGGTTGTTCTGGTACTCGAATTACCGGCACTTTACTAAATGTTATGCGTCAACGGGAAGGCACTTTTGGTGTTGCTACTATGTGCGTAGGTTTAGGGCAAGGGATCACAACTATTATTGAACGATTAAAATAATTTAATTGAGTTAGCCCTGAATCGTAGGGCTATCTCTCGCCTGAAACTTACAAAATAAACTAAATATTTGAGGATATAACAAAATGGCCGATTATAAAGCCCCTTTGCGAGATATAGATTTCGTAATGAACAAATTGTTAGGATTTCCAGCGCATTATGCTGCCTTACCAGGAAATGAAGAACTAAGTCAGGAAGTTGTTTCTGCTGTTCTAGAGGAAAGCGCAAAATTCAGTGAAAATGTACTAGCTCCTATGTATCGTGTCGGAGATATTGAAGGTTGTCAGTGGGATGATGGTAACGTATCAACTCCTACAGGCTTTAAAGAAGCATACCAACAATACGTTAAAGCTGGCTGGCCTTCTATGACGCATAGTTCCGAATTTGGTGGGCAAGACTTACCTAATTCGTTGGGTATAGTGACATGCGAGTTAATTGGTACTGGAAACTTTGCTTGGGGTGCCTATCCTGTACTCTCAACCGGAGCAATGAATACCATCAAGGCACACGGTACGGATGAGCAAAAATCAGCTTTTCTCCCTAACCTAGTTTCAGGTAACTGGACTGGAACCATGTGCTTGACCGAGCCTCACTGCGGAACGGACCTAGGTCTATTAAGAACCAAAGCAGCCCCTAACTCTGATGGCTCATATTCTGTTTCTGGAACCAAGATTTTCATAACTGGTGGAGATCATGATATGGCAGATAATATTGTTCATATTGTACTGGCTAGAATCGAAGGCGCACCTGCAGGCACTAAGGGGATATCTTTATTTGTTGTTCCTAAATTCAATGTAGATGCTGAAGGTAATATTATTGATCGTAATGCTGTAAACTGTGGTTCCATTGAGCATAAAATGGGAATTCATGGTAGTTCTACCTGTGTGATGAATTTTGATTCAGCCAAGGGGTTCTTGATAGGTCAGGAAAATAAAGGTCTTTCCGCAATGTTTACCTTTATGAATGAAGCTCGTATAGTGACAGCAAGTCAGGGCTATTGTCATGCAGAATTAGGTTTTCAAAAATCACTAGAATACACCCGTGAACGATTACAAATGCGCTCACTTTCTGGACCTAAAAATCCTACAGGACCTGCCGATCCAATAATTGTTCACCCCGATGTACGTCGTATGCTGATGAGCCAAAAAGTGTTTTCTGAAGGCGGTCGTATGTTGGTATATTACTGTGCTCAATTGGTTGATTTAACACTAGCAGCAGCAACAGAAGAAGAACGTAAGAATGCTGATAATCTACTGACCTTTTTGACACCTATTGCAAAGGCTTTTATTACTGAAACCGGCTTTGAATCTGCAAACATGGCAATACAGTGTTTTGGTGGACATGGATTTATCAGTGAGTGGGGCGTTGAACAAAATCTGCGTGATTGTCGAATTTCCACATTGTACGAGGGTACAACGGGTATTCAGGCGTTGGATTTATTAGGACGAAAAGTACTTGGTTCGGGCGGTAAAATGTTGCAGTCTTTTACTAAGATTATTCACTCATACTGTCTAGAGCATCAAGATAACGTTGCAATGCAAGAATTTATCAAACCGTTAGTTGATCTCAATAAGGAATGGGGAGAGATTACTATGTCTGTGGGTGCTAAGGCGATGGAAAACCCTGATGAAGTGGGTGGCTCATCTGTTGATTATCTAATGTATTCAGGCTATGTAACTTATGCATACTTCTGGGCTCGTGCAGCGGAGACTGCGCTGAAAATATTAGATACAGACTCTGCCGATGAAGACTTTTGCAAATCTAAAGTTGCAGCGGCGAGATTCTACTTTCAACGAATTCTTCCCCGTACTCGAACTCATGTAGTCACTATGCAATCTGGAGTAGAAAGTTTGATGGCTTTGAATGCCGATCAGTTCGCTTTTTAATCATTGCTATGAAATTAATTGAACTAGGGTGACCCTAGTTCAATTACCTCTATACAGGCTTAGTAATAACAGTCTGCTTAAGTTAGAATTACTGCGCATCAATACAATGCCAGAAAAACCTATGAAAGATACCGTTACTTACCTTCCCATACCAATCCCTGATAATAATGAACTCTTAGAAATAGCCGAGGGCGTTTATTGGTTGCGCTGTTCCATGCCATTCAAATTAGATCATATTAATCTCTGGTTAATAGAAGAATCGGACTCATGGGTAGTGATTGATACAGGAGTGAACCTCAAATCGACAAAACACATGTGGCAGCAGGTAGTAAAATCACACTTAAAGGGTAAGCCAATCACCAAAGTGATTTGCACTCATATGCATCCAGATCATTTAGGCCTTGCCGAATGGTTATGCCAAGAGCATGATGCACAGCTATATATGACTCAAGGTGAATTTCAGGCCTATCAGGCAATTCTTCAAAAAATCTCTAGTAAAAATTATGAACTGGATTTTGAATTTTTTGAACGTGGTGGTGTTAGTCAGCAAGAAATAAAGAATTACGATAAATTTATCAATATATACAAAAGCTACATTACACCAATTAATCGACCATATCAGCGATTAAAAGCAAATGATAGCTTACTACTTGGTGATAATGAATGGCAAGTGTTTATCGGAAGAGGCCATTCCCCCGAGCATATTTGTTTGTGGTGTCCATCGCTTAATATCTTCATTTCTGGCGATCAACTGTTACCTACAATTTCACCAAATATCAGCGTGCATAGTGACTTTCCAGAAGCAGATCCCTTAACTCAATGGATTGATTCTAATCAGGCAATGCTAAGGCTACTTAAACAAGATACGTGGATATTACCTGCCCATGGTAAGCCATTTATCGGGGGCAATTATCGAATCGAGCAACAACTAGCTGAGATAGAGTCAGATTTAGCTAAATTATTATCATTTTGCCAATACCCGTGCTGCGTCATAGATGCATTCCCGGTTCTATTTAAGAAAAAAATCAATGACTCGAACCTGTTTATGGCCTTTGGCGAGGCACAGGCACATTTTAATTGTTTATTAGTGCGGGGCTTAATTAACAAGGTCCCAGATGACGAAACCTTGGTGAATTATCAAGCTTATTAGTGCGTTCCAGTTACTCTTCAATGCCTAATTTGGTATAAATTGCATAGCTGGCTAGGGTGACCAAGTTATTGGGTGTATTGCCGAGATATTGACATATACGCCCATTCTATTGAAATCTAGAAATCATCGATTTCAGAAAAAATGGTTAATCATTTACATGTCATCACGTTTATGAATAAGTTTCCACTTAGATGGACTAATACCATAACGCTTACTGAAGGCAAATGAAAAAGCGGCACTGCTTTGGTAACACAATAAATCAGCTATTTGATACATATTTAAAGTTGAGTTTGTTAGATACATTTCTGCTTTTTCAAAACGTAAGTTATCAAGAATTTTTTGATAACTCGTTCCAAACGCTTTCAGCTTTTGTTGAAGTGTCCTTTTTTGCAGCGGGAAAAATTTTACAACTTCATCTTCAGAGCAGATTCCAACTTCCAAATTTTTGGCAATATAATTGCTAACTTCGTCAACTATGTTTTGATGTTTTAAGTTTTCGAGATTCTTGTTAATTTGATTTGAAATAGTTTGATGTAAATACACATCTTCAGCATTCAGTTTTATATTCAAATCAGCTTGATGAAACGCTATACCATCATAATCGCCATTAAAAATAACACGTGTTTTAAACAATTTTCGATAAAAAGCAGCATCATTCGGCTCGGAATAGGAAAAAGAAATAGAAATGGGTTGCCAATTTTCTGACGATAGACCTCTTAAGAGATTCCAACTTAATGATACGGCTACTTGTCGTGCTTGTCTCGATAGAGCAATTTGATTTGACTCATAAGTAGAAGAATATATAGCAACCCCACGATCAACCATTAAGCTACGTCTAACTCCTGTAACGCTCAAAGAAAGATGCTTAATAATAACATTTATACCTTCTTCAAAAGTTGATGCTGAACGAATCAGCAATCCAAGTAAGCCTAAACTTTGAATACTAACTCTTGATCCAAGTAATAAGCCAAAATGCTCACATTTAGTTTCTTTACTAGCAATTTCAACTAAATTAATTACCGATTCAAGTGGTACAACAGCGTCAGAAGAGTCAATAACATTACCTGAAATACCCGCCATTTTCATTAACCTTAACGGATTTACTCCTAATTCTTTAATCAACTCTATACAAGGTTTTAAGGAGCCTGCTCTTATGTAATATGCCTTCATATCAATTCTCTCACTCATACATTTACGCGTAAATTATAAACTATTATGCGTAAATTATAAATCTTTAGTTGACTATAGTGGGTAAGATAATAATTAGAATGTGAACTTGACAGAAATTCAACAAGAGGAAATTAGCATGCAAAAAAAATATATTACAATAATGATACTTGCAGCATTAACGAACCAGTCATTTGCTGAAACTGTGGTTCCAGAGGCCAGTACAGATAAAAGTAAAAAAATAAGTTTAGAAACTATAGTCGTGACAGCTCGAAAAGTAGCAGAGAATATACAAGAAGTTCCTGTCGCGGTTACTACAATGAAAGGTGATGATATACGCGCTAATAACTTAGCCTCTTCTAGAGATGTGTTGAACTTTACTCCTGGGGCTGAGTATACGGCTACCACACCAGAAACGTCTGGTTTGAGTATTCGAGGTATCAGCTCTGGCGGTGGTGGTACTTCAAGTGATACGGGAGTACTAGTCGTGGAAGATGGAGAAGTTATCTCTCGTAACTTTATGCAAAACAACAAGGTATTTGATCTCGAACGAATTGAAGTGTTGCGCGGACCACAAGGTACTACTTATGGTCGAAATGCAACAGCAGGTGTTATCCATTTCATCAGCAATCGCCCATCTGATTACAATGAAGGCAAAGTAACAATCAATGTTGGGAATTATAATTTAAAGTCCATTGAAGCCTTTGTTAACGGGGAGTTATCAGAGAATATATCTGGTCGCTTAAGCGGCATTTATGAGAGTAGAGATGGTTACTCTAAAGATGCAATATCAGGTGAGAGTTTAGATAATGAGAAGTCTTATGCGGTGAAGACTCAATTTTTATATGAACCTGATGATAGCTTTAGTTTATTATTTAAAGCACATGCTTCTGACCTACAAAACGATCACCCTTCAACGCGCAAGAACTCGAATTATGATGAGCCACATATTACCAGTATTCCGGGCATAGGCACCATTTATGAATATACTGAAGTCAGTGATGACCCTTGGGAAATAGTCAATGGTGAATCAGATTATAATTTGAAAATTTGGGGAGCAAGTGTTGAAATACAAAAGCAATTTGAGTCTGTGAACTTATTTTCATTATCAAGTTTTAGAAATGGAGAAAACACTGCAATAGTGGACCATTTGGGAACGCCAAATGATCTAGTCGTTGAAAACTCAGAAAATGATGCACAAGTCTTCTCACAAGAGTTAAGAATTGACAATGCTGGTAAAGGTGAACCGCTAGAATGGCAACTAGGCCTTTTCTATCTACATGAAAAACATGCACGTGATGAGTTACGGGAAATCTTACCTGATGTAACAGGCACTTATCAAACAATATCCACAACCAATGAGACAAATAGTCTGGGTGTTTTTGGTGAAGTCACTTATAACATTACAGAAAAAACTAACCTAGTCGCAGGCGCTCGCTATAGCTATGATAAAAAGGAATATGACTTTTATAATGCAGCGACAGGACTTCTTGCTTTTATCTTTGTAGACGACCCATCACAAGCTGTTATTGCAACTCCAGACAACACTTGGTCTGCTATATCTGGAAAACTATCCATTACTCACCAGTTCAATGAGCGCATTATGTTCTATTCTTCATGGGCTTCAGGTTTCAAGGGTGGTGGGTTCAATGATGAAGCATCGAACGTTGAATCAGCAAATGAAGCATTTGATGAAGAAGTTGTAGAAACAATTGAGATAGGAGCAAAAATGGATTTATTTGCAGATACATTGCGCTTCAATATTACAGCATTTGACTCTAGTTATGATGATATTCATGGTGAATTTTTTACTCAATCAGGAAGCAACATTACTAGTAATATAGGTAATGCAAGCATTAAAGGAGTAGAAGTGGAGCTATTTGCACTACTAACCGATGATTTACAATTACAAGCTGCATTATCTGATTATAAACATGAATATACCTCATACACTGGTGGAGGAGTCGCCCCTGAAGAGGTAATAGGAAACCCAGTACAAGGGACACCAGATTGGACGGCAACAATTTCGTTAAGCCATTATTTATGGCTAGAAAGTGGTGCACTTATTAATTCGCGTGTTGACTATCGTGGTAGGGGCGAGGTTACAAAAGAGTTTATAGATGCTCCAAATTCAGTAAGAAAAACTACGGGTAGTTACAATGCTCAAATCAGTTATTTATCAGAAGATGAAACATGGGGACTTACGCTTTGGGGTAGAAACTTAACCGAAGAAGTAGAAAATGCGGCCTTCAGCGCTGATGCTATTTTCTTCAGCCAAGTTGCAACTACTTATAAAGCGCCAAGAACCTTTGGACTAACGTTTGATTATAATTTTTAACAAATAAGCTTACAGGTTATATATCAAATACTTTGATATATAACCAATAGGCACCGCAACACAATCTCAACTATAAACATGAATAACAGGCTTTTGAATAGAACACCAAAATACATATCAATGTTATTCACTCATATTCTTAATTTAACTACATATCAGGAGCACTCTTATGGCCGTTAAAAAACCGGGATATTACACTTATTCCAACGATGAAACATTAAACTTTATGCTAAACAGGTTGGCTTGGCATATAAATCATGAACGATTAGTAAAGATTGGCAAGGAAGTTTCCAGTCTTGAACACTTTGTCTCAGTCATGCTCAAGGAAGCTGAAGAGGATGAACAAAAGGGCTTATTATTAGAGGCAGGATATTTATATAGAGGGGCTGAGTTCTTCATGACTCAAGAGCATCCGCGTAAGAAAGAAGTTTATAACAAATTTATGGATTACTTTTACAAATATACGGATTTAGTACAAAGCCGTAGAACAGAAGTGCCATATGAGGGAGGAAAACTAGGGACAATAGATATTCCAGCAGAGGGTGTAGAACGAGATATTTTAGTTTTCTGCAGCGGATTTGATGGATTAATTGAGGAATTATACGACATAGCCTTATCATTTTCTAAAAATGGTTATCGGGTTGTTTTATATGAAGGTCCTGGTCAAGGAAGTGCGTTGCGCTGGAGTGATTTAACAATGACTCATGAGTGGGAGCGTCCTACAAAAATTATTCTAGACCATTATAAGATTAAACGTTGTACGCTTATTGGCATATCTCTTGGCGGATATCTTGCCCCTAGAGCTGCTGCTTTCGATTCCCGCATAAAGAGAGTAGTTAGCTGGGGAAGTATGCAAAAGTTTGCAGAATGTACCAAAAAAGCAATGGGTGGGCGTAAAGGTAACATTCTTTTCCGTTTCATTAAAATGGGATTTCGATCTTTGATAAATACAACACTAAAAAAAGCAGCTGCACGAGATCTTGGAATAAAATGGGGCCTCTCTCATGGGTTACATACTAGTGGACAAAAAGACGCATTTGATTTTTTTAAATGGTTATTAAACTTTGATTTAGAGCCTGTAGCTCATTTAATTGAGCAAGATGCATTATTAATCCAAGGAACGGATGATCACTTAGTGGATGTAGAGCAACTTTATCAGCAATTTCGTTCACTCGTTAATGCTCGCTCAGTAACGACTAGATTAGCAACGAAAAAAGAAGAAGCAGCTCAGCACTGCCAAATTGGGAATCCACAACTGGTTATTGATGAAATTCTTCTCTGGATGGAAGGTCTTGATAGAAGAAACGTTTTACTAGGGGATTAACGTTACTCTTGATGATTGTCATAATTTTTTGATTAAAAATGTAACCAACTGAACTCTAGTATTAACTTAAAATGCGCCCCAAAGGGCGCAATACCATAAATTTGGAGGTATGGGTTAATAACTATTTCATAATGTTAACTCTATCTTTTATCTTAAAGTACTATCAGTGAACCAAATCATGATCGATACGAATCGAAAATACCCCCGAATACTGCCATCGAAAAACTACAGATAATGAGAGTTTTGCTGACAAAGTTTTAATTAATAGCTCTTTGATTGATTAGCTTGTCTACGAGTTAATTACAGACAAGCATAAAAGGAAATAAAATGAATATAGACGAAATATTAAGCTTCATTAGAGAGGGACGAGAAATACTGATCCCTGATACATGGGCACAGGGAAGAACTATATTTGGCGGGCTGACTGCAGCCATTTTATGCGAGGCTACAGCTAAAGAAACAGAATCAAATCGTAAGTTGACAAATTTTTCTATTAATTTTATAAGACCCTTTGAGACGCTTAAGCCCTTTGAAATTAAAGTAGAAACTCAAGTGAATGGTAAGAGAGTGACCATCAAATCAGCCAGTATAATTCAAGAAGGTAAAATCAGGGCAGCAGCGCGAGCTGATTATGTTTTACCGCTAGAATCCAGAGTGATAATTGATACATTTACCCCTCCTCAACTTAAGGAAAAAAATAGTTGTATTTACGCGCAAGATGATGACTGGCCTCCATTTTTTAGAAATTTTGACAATCATATAGCTACGAAAGGATTTCCATTCCGTGGTCCCAGTATTCCAGAAATGGGTGGATGGATGGGGTTTAAAGAACCTCTTAACAAAATTACAAACTCGCACTTGATTTGCATGATTGATTCTTGGGCTCCCACGGCATCAATTTATTATAGAGGTGCCAAGCCAGTTTCTACACTTAGTTGGAACATTCACTTTTCTAACACAGGCCATGTATTTTTGCCGAATGACCACTTAGGCTATTTATCCAAAATAAACTTTGGCGAAAATGGCCTTAGCTCTTCACAAGCCGATATTTGGGAGCCTGGAGGGAAACTATTAGCAAAAAGTTTCCAGACCAATATTATTTATGGATAAGTAAATTTTCATATATTCGGTAAAGACTAGAATCGTCTTATTCTGATAACTATAAATAATAAACTAAATATAAGTAGGTAAACACATGGAAAAAATCAACGTAGAAATAGAGAATAACGTACATACCATCACGTTAAATAACGGAAAAGTGAATGCTATTACTCATCAGTTAGTTGAATGTGGTGAGCAGATTTCTGACAATTTATTGTCAATGAATGAATATATATGAACCACTTAAGAGTAAAATTAATGGCGCAAAAGTTATGCTAGCTGATTTTAATGCCTGTAATAACTTTGATGTTATGCATCAACTTTCTAAAATAACAATCCCTGTTCAAATTATAGTTGGTAGTAAAGATCAGATGACACCTATAAAATATGGGCAATATTTACAGAATGAACTACCTTTTGCTAAATTAGATGTAATCGATGGAGGAACACATATGGTCTTTGCAGAAAACCCAGTAGTAGTTAATCAATCTATCGAGAGTTTTTTATCGTTATTCCCGCTACATACAATGCGATAGTAAAGCCTATATTGCTTTGTGCCCCCTTATGTATATGGACTTCAAACGAGCAACTTCATGAACAATCACGTTCTCTTGTTAATGCCGTTTAAATGGTAAATTATGTAGTAGGGTTTAATGTATAGATAATATGACATTAAATTAAAAGAAAAAACATTTTACTTAATGTCATCCGCTCAACGCAATAAAAAATAAGAATGACTTATAATCATTGCTTTGGGTTTAGTATTTAACCAACTGGCTCGAGCCTAATAAGATATTTTGAATTATGCACTTTCTCATTTTAGTATTTATTTCAGTTACTCTGTGGGCCAGTTTAGCAACACTTGTAACACAGTTAAGCCATTTACCTCCATTTTTATTATTAGCTGCAAGTTTGTTTATTGGTGGTGCTTTATCTGTGCCTAAATGGCGAGACTGGCAATTCAAGCCTATTATTCTCTTTATTGGGGTCACAGGAATATTTGGTTATCATTTTTTGTTATTTATGGCTTTACGCATATCGCCTTCAGTATCAGCTAATTTACTTAATTATTTATGGCCTTTATTCATTTTGCTGTTAACTCCAGTATTTTTTCCAAAAACTAGAATAACCTCCAAACAACTAACGGGAACCTTAATTGCGTTCATCGGTGCTGCGCTTATTGTTCTACAAACTGACGTTGAGCTTTCATTCAAATATGGGGTAGGCTATTTATTTGCTATATTAGCAGCAATCACTTGGTCGGTTTATACATTAATGACCAAACGTGTTGCAAACTTTAGTTCGGCAACGGTGGGATTGTTTTGCTTATTTTCAAGTTTATTTTCATTGATTTTTCATTTGCTTTTTGAGCAGACACCTACTTTAGAACGTATCGATTTATACAAAATAATTCTAATAGGCATTGGTCCAATGGGAATATCATTTTATTGTTGGGATGCAGCTGTGAAAAAAGGAGATCCAAGGGTTATAGCAAGTATTGCATATCTAATTCCTCTGTTATCGACGGGATTATTAGTGTTTTTCAATGGGCAAACCATAACTCAGTCAACTTTTTATGCTATTCCCTTAATTATTGGTGGTGCAATTATAGCAAACTTACCTAACAGCAATACGAGTACCTTTATTAAATAGGTAACTATTCAAATTCTTACATGTGATTATTAGTTGTTGAATGGTCTGTATGCCTACTTTGTTTTCTATAGCGCTAAGTGAAGCTCCACAGAATTTAATACCTAAAATCATATTAATCTAATGTCCGCTTTGGTATTTTCTAATCAAACTAGGATTTTTGACTTTATAAATTCCTGATGAAATTTAGAACAATTCTATTATCTAACGCAGGGCTGATTTTCATCGGTTCAAATGTCGCTAGATAAGCCAAGGCTAAGGTCTTCTTTCGTATCTTTGCTGACCTAATCAACTGTACGATTAGGTCAAACCCAAAATTGAAAAATGTCAGATTAAATATGAGCTACTACAATTTAGTTGTAGTAGCTAAGCAAAACCACCTTGTTTGATATGTTCTAGATATTTTTTCATCGCTTCAAAACCGCCATTATCAATAACTTCTTGGGCGGTTTTGTTAAACGAAGGAATTACCTCTGATTCGTACCATTTAAGCGCTGCTGCTTTTGAACCAGCCCATTGTTGAATGAAGCTTAAGACAAATTGTTTCTGCTCTTCTTGAGTCAAAACATCCCCACCTTTAATGTTTAGCTAATTGGTATTAGCCTTTAATTATCGTAATTCACTCAGCCCTAAAGCGATAGACTCTTGCTGAAACCGACCAAAAATATTAACGACTTTTTCATAAGAGCTTGTCAAAAAATGTTCCTCAACTGTTTCACTAATTCCGTCAAAGGCACGATGTTCAATAAGGTTATCAAATCCACTGAGTTCCAGTTCTGCTTTAGGGTTAACCTTTCTTGTCTTGTCGAATGTAACAATATTCATTTCATCACCATTTAAATCATCTTTAATATTAGTTTTCATCTTTTCAAACTTAACAACATCAGCTTCAAAAGGAACATTTTGCTTAACACGGTATGCATACTCTAAAAGCTTTGGTTCAGCGGGCATATACATAACAGCCTCTTGATTCTTTGAACCAGTCATTCTCAGTATTCGACCTAAAATCTGTCTAAAGTGCATTTCAGTTTTGATGTTGGTGAGGTGGCAGCATATCTGTAAGCGAGGAATATTCGTTCCTTCACTGATCATTCCTACAGAAATTATCCATTTAGTTTGTGCATGCCTAAATTGTTGAATAATAATGGTTGGCTCACTTTCCCTGTAGGTAACAACAACACTATCTTCGTTAAAGCAGGCTTTCATTAACGTTGAAATTTGTCGCGCATGATCAACAGATGATGCAACAATTAAGCCTGCTGCGTCTGAGTTATTTATTCGAATTGAACTTAGCTTTTTTTGTGCTGAAGAAATTACATATTTAATTACCGCTTCATTTTCAATAATCTCTTGATAAGGAACTACTGACTCCATTAATAAAGATTTAAAGCTACTGAATATTTTTGTCTCAACGTCATCTACAACCGAAATGTTATTATTATCAATCGCAATTATCTGCGGCACACGACAAACATCGTCAGTAATGGCCTCAGCAAGCCCATAAACATAATCACACGATATTTTGTTGCTAGGATGCATATAGTTTGAAAGAACAATAGGAGCAGCATCAGAGCGCCAAGGAGTGCCTGTTAACGCTAAAGTAAATTTCGCCTTATCTTGAATGTTCAGTATTATCTGTTCACCCCATGCATTGGCATTATCAATATTCGATCCTGCACAATGATGAATCTCATCGAATATCACAAACACTCGATACCGTTCAAATAGCTGCCAAAAATTAGCATCTAAATACTGCAAATTTTGATACGTTAGAGATCTCCCTCTAGCGCCTATCAGTCCATCAAACCGCTCTCGGGTCTTTAGCTGCAAGCTTTCACTAAAATCTTGAGAAACAATTGAAGAAGGTGAAAAGCAAATGATCAAATCGACCATGTTATTTTTTAACAACTGGTCAGCCAATTCAGATGCCATCAAGGTTTTACCTGCTCCTGGTGTTGCTAAGGCTAAAAAATGGCTAGTGCCAGTCTGGTATTTTTTTAACGCTAAACTAATACACTCAGCTTGCCATTGTCTCAGTTTCATATTTTCTCTAGTGGTTTATCTTGTTTAAGTAAGCCTTCAATAGCCCTGATCTTCCCTAATATTCTGGTGTTGTTATCTCTAGCCATATTGTATTGTGGCTGTAATTCATCAACTAATTGAGGAAATTCTGAATAAAGCTCTTTGTATGCTTCAGACTCCCCTATATTCAAAAGAAGCTCAGCTTTGTAATGATTCAATTTAGCAAATAATAGTGTTTGCTTATCACCATGTTTCACAGAAGTTTTTTCTTCTGGTTTAATCTTTAATGCCATCGTGTTAACGTCAAAATTATCCGTTTTACTATAACGGATTCCCCCTTTATTTTTAAATTTCGATTTTTTAAGCCAGCCTTTTTTTACCAATTTTAAAAGTTCAGCATATATCTTCCGTCGAACATTTGAAGGTTCTAATGAAGAGTCGTTTTTCAATACTAAATAAGCCGACCTAACATCGCTCGTTGTGAAGTGATCAAAGTTTGTCGCGACAATAATTTGAGCTACAAAAGGGTCTATTTTCATTTTTATTATTGCTATAAAAGTTAATTAGTTGATAAGAAAGTAAATAAATTGATATATGTGTTAATTAGTTTCATTATATGTCATGGGTTGGGGCACTGCAATATGGGAAAATTTATTCTTTTATTTGCGGAAGTTTTGCATGCAGCCTGTACAAACGTTAATTGGCATGAATATCAAACTTGCTCGAACGAAACGTTCCATAACTCAAGCCGAAGTAGCTAATAAGATAGGAATAGAAGCAAGTTATCTCAGCCGAATTGAAAGAGGTACAGTGCCTGTTTCATGTGAAAGGATTTATGAAATTATTCATTTCCTCCATTGCGATATTAATGAGATTTTTCCTGTTCCATCAGAAGTCGAAACACAATTCAATCGATGATATAGATCATAAACCTTATATTTATAAAGTAGATATAAGTAATGTTAAGAGATTTTTAGAGTATATTAACCCTATCATTTATATGTGTTATTTACACAACAAAAACAATAAGCTATCGAGTCGCCTTCAGATATTAGAATATCATTGCCTTCTCTTTCCATCGCATTAACTCAATAGAAATGCCTCAATAGCTAACAAGGACTTTTACCAACATGTTTGAACAAGTATTTAAAAACGTCGACGACATCTTCCACAAAGACGCAGGTTGCTCCTCTGAGCTAGATTACACCGAACAATCATCATGGATGTTATTTTTAAAATACCTCGACGACCTTGAGTTTACCAAGTCGCAAGAAGCTGAAATGATGGCTGAAACCTATGAGTACATCATCGACGAGCAATACCGTTGGAGCCAATGGGCTGCGCCTAAAGATGCAGAGGGTAACTTTGATCATAACAACGCCTTAACGGGTGATGACTTAATGGGCTTTGTTGATGGCCAATTATTCCCTTACCTAAAAGGCTTTAAGCAACGTGCTGATAACGCCAATACCATTGAATACAAAATTGGTGAGATTTTTAGCGAGATAAAAAACAAAATTCAAAGTGGTTATTCACTGCGTGACGCACTGGAAAAAGTTGATTCATTACGCTTTCGCTCACAGCAAGAAAAACACGAACTAAGCCACTTATACGAAGCCAAAATTAAAAACATGGGTAACGCAGGCCGTAACGGTGGCGAATACTACACGCCTCGCCCATTAATCCGCGCGATGATTGACGTTGTACAACCACAAATTGGCGAAACCATTTACGACGGTGCCGCTGGCTCAGCAGGATTTTTATGTGAAGCCTTTGATTACCTACGCCAAGGTGGGCGCGACAAAGTTAAGTTAAGCACCAGTGATTTAGCAACACTGCAAAACGATACCTTTTACGCGAAAGAGAAAAAGTCACTGGCGTACGTTATCGCCATCATGAACATGATTTTGCACGGTATTGAAGCGCCTAATGTATTACATACCAATACGCTCTCTGAAAATCTACAAGATATTCAGCCAAGTAACCAACACAGCATCATTTTAGCTAACCCACCGTTTGGCGGCAAAGAGCGTAAAGAGGTTCAAGAGAACTTCCCAATACAAACCGGCGAAACCGCATTTTTGTTTTTACAGCATTTTATTAAAATGCTTAAACCCGGCGGTCGTGCTGCCATCGTCATTAAAAACACGTTCTTAAGTAACACCGATAATGCGGCTGTTGCTCTGCGTAAAGAGTTACTAGAAAACTGTAATTTACACACTGTATTAGATTGTCCAGCTGGCACATTTTTAGGCGCGGGTGTGAAAACAGTAGTGCTGTTCTTTACCAAAGGCGAACCCACCTTAAATACATGGTTTTACGAACTGAATGTCGGTCGTAACATGGGTAAAACTAATCCGTTGAATGACAAAGACTTAAAAGAGTTTGTTGAACTGCAAAAAGCTGCCGTCAACAATCGCGAAAAAGGTGAAACTGATAAATCATGGTCATTAGCCATCAGTGATATTGATGAAACTACCTATGACTTGTCGGTTAAAAACCCGAACATTGAAGAAGCTGCACCACTGCGTGAACCTAAAGTGATTATTGACGACATCATTGCACTTGATAAAGAGTCAGAGGCGATCTTAGCTAAGATTCAGGAGTTGTTGTAATGAAGGTTGGTGATTTTTGTAAAACAGGTGCAGGTGGTACACCTCTAAAAAGTAATCGTAGATTTTACGAAGGGGGAACTATTCCTTGGTTACTTAGTGGTGAAGTTGGTAATCGTGATATTACAGAAACAAAAAAATTCATCACACAAGAAGGTTTAGATGGATCATCTGCAAAGATGTTCCCAGTTAATACTGTTTTGATTGCTATGTATGGTGCAACCGCTGGTGAAGTTGGTATTCTACGTTGCGATGCATCGACCAACCAAGCGGTATGTGGAATTCTCCCTAACGAAAAGGTTTTACCTGAGTATCTATATTATTTCTTCTTGAATCATAAAGATCTATTGATTGCTCAAGCGGTTGGAAACGCTCAACCTAATATTTCTCAGTTAAAGATAAAAAATACTGAAATTCCACTTCCTCCCATCCCAGAACAAAAACGCATTGTAGCATTGCTCGACACCGTGTTTGCCGATTTAGAACAAACCCGCGCTAAAACCGAACAAAACCTAAAAAATGCCCGCGAGTTGTTTGAAAGCTACCTGCAACAAGTCTTCAGTCAAAAAGGTGAAGGTTGGGAAAGCATTCCTTTAGGAGGCATTGCTGATTTAGTTGATTCTTTACATACAACGCCTAAATATATTGATGAAGGCGGCTTTCCAATGGTTAGGGTAACAGAAATAAAGAAAAGTGGTTTAAGCCTCAAGAAAGCGAAGAGAGTAGACCAAGAAACCTATGAAAAATTTTCAAAAAGGCATAAGTCCTGTGTAGGTGACATCATTCTATCTCGTGTAGGTGCATCTTATGGTATTCCAGTAATTGTTGAGACGGATGAAGTTTTTTGTCTTGGTCAAAATACTGTATTTATTCTTCCCAAAATCAATTCATATTGGCTTTATTATTTTTTATTGAGCCCTGTTGCTAAAGAACAAATAGATAGTTTTGTTGCGGGTAGTGCACAGCCTACTGTTAGCATGAAAAGTATTAGGCAACTCATAGTTCCTATTCCTTCGAAACTTGAACAAGATAGAATTGAACCTGAAATCAAAAAAGTATTGAGTCAATCAAATCAACTAATAGACATTTATCGCAAAAAATTAAGCTCGATAGACGAACTAAAAAAATCCATCTTACAGAAAGCCTTTAATGGTGAGTGAACCACAACGGCGAAGTAATCACCGGTAAACCATTTTATAACACAGGTAAGTGTCATGAGTAGAAATGAATCTGAAACCCGCGCCGAATTAATCTCGCCTAAATTGGCGTTAGATGGTTGGGGTAAAGCTGATCATAGTATTATCCGCCGTGAAGTAAGTATTACAGCGGGGCGTATTTTAGGTGGAGGTAAACGAGGTTCAAAACTCAGTGCTGATTATGTTTTAGAGTTTCAAGGCCGTAAGCTCGCTGCCGTTGAAGCCAAACGTGAAAGCCTAGGTTATACCGAAGGTGTGCGCCAAGCAAAAGACTACGCGGCACGTTTACAATGCCGTTTCGCTTATGCCACTAACGGTCATGACATTTACCAAATAGATATGCTGACGGGTGACGAGCAGTTAGTTGATCGTTACTTAAGCCCTGAAGAAATGTGGGCAATTGCTTTTGATGGTGCAAATGGGCAAAGCGAACCTGAATTTACCAGCACATGGCGTGAAAACTTTGCAAAAATTCCCTTTGAATGTAAAGGCGACTGGCAACCTCGTTATTATCAAGAAAACGCCATTAACCAAGCATTAGAGGCAATAGCACAAGGCAAAGACCGTATTTTGCTGACTCTTGCCACAGGCACAGGTAAAACCTGTATTGCGTTTCAATTAGCATGGAAGTTATTCCACAGCCGTTGGAGTTTACAAGCAGCTAAGAACCCGAGTAACGCAAAAAAACGCCCTCGTATTTTATTTTTAGCCGACCGTAATGTATTAACCAAACAAGCCTTTAACGACTTTGGTGCGTTTGGCGAAGACGCTGTGGTACGTATTACCCCAAGTGAAATTAAAAAAGCTAAAGGTGTACCTAAAAACGCCAGTATCTTTATGGCTATTTTCCAAACCCTGATGACGGATTCAGCCAGTAACGCTGCGGGGAAAAATGGCGCTGATGCAGTAGAAGAGCTAGAAGACGAAGACTACAGCCTACCTATAGTTACCGACACCAGTAATTGTAACTTCAGACAATATCCAGAAGACTTTTTCGATTTTATTATTATTGACGAATGTCACCGTGGCGGCGCAAATGACGAAAGCTCGTGGCGCGATATTCTTAACTACTTTGCTCCAGCGGTACAACTAGGTTTAACCGCTACACCAAAGCGTACTGACAATGCTGATAGTTATAAATACTTCGGCGACCCCGTTTATAGCTACACCTTAAAAGAAGGTATTAGTGACGGCTTTTTAACGCCATTCAAAGTCTATCCAATAGTGGGGACGATGGACGAATACGTTTATACCCCTGGTGATGTAGTAACCTTTAAAGGCGAACCCGAAGCTGGTCGTGTTTATAAAGAAGGTGACTTCAACCGCATTATCACCATGCCGCAACGTGAACAAAAGCGTGTGCAGTATTGGATGGATCATATAAACCCACATGATAAAACCATTGTATTTTGTGCCACCCAAGAACACGCAGGCAGAGTACGCGATTATATTAATCAATACGCCGTTAAAAAGGGGTGGACAACTAATCCAACCTATTGTGTACGTATTACTGCAAACGATGGCGTCGCAGGTGAAAACGACCTACGCACATTCTGTGATAACGAAAAAACCATACCAACCATATTAACGACCTCTCGTAAGTTATCGACAGGCGTAGACGCCCGTAACGTACGTAATATCGTATTAATGCGCCCATGTAATAACATGATCGAGTTCAAGCAGATTATCGGCCGTGGTACGCGTATGTACGACGGTAAATCATTCTTTACCGTGTACGACTTCGTTAAAGCGCATCATAACTTTTCTGATCCCGAATGGGATGGTGAACCGTTGCCTCGTGATGAAAAACCAGACGAAGAACCTTGCGATATTTGTAATGACAAACCATGTAGCTGTGTCTGCGAAACATGTGGATTCAATCCGTGTAACTGCGTTGATGAACCATCAGACGAACCTTGTAGCGAATGTAATCAATCGCCTTGCCAATGTATTGTTGAACCCTGTAACAACTGCGGAGATACACCGTGCAGTTGTGATGACGGAGGCGAAGATAAACCTGAACGACCAGAGAAGATATTCATCACCCTTAAAGACGGAAAAGTACGCCAAATTCAGCACATGAAAAGCGTACTGTTTATGGGGCCAGATGGCGACATGCTCACCGCGCATCAGTTTGTAGAGCAGTTATTCGGTGAATTACCACGATTTTTTGGTAACGAAGATGAGCTACGCGAAATATGGAGCAACCCAAGCACCCGTGAAAAGCTACTAGCTGATTTACAAGAAGCCGGTTACGACGATGAAAAACTCGATAGCATGAAAGACATTATCGACGCCAAAGACAGCGATGTATACGACCTACTAGCCTTTGTAGCCTATGCCAGAGACACTCATACTCGTAAAGAACGCGCCACAAACGCAATACCAGCTATATCAACGGAGTTTACCGACAAACAAGTTGAGTTTATCGAATTCATATTAGATAAATACATAGAAGACGGCGTACAAGAATTAGCAGCTAAAAAAATGCGCAGTTTAGTCGAACTTAAATACAACACCATAAGCGACGCCGCCGCAGAGTTTGGCTCACCAGCAGCAATACGAGACACGTTTATTGGGTTTCAGAAATATCTGTATGAGTAAATATTGGTTCTTCAGGGCAGTCAAAACATAATCTAGAGAATAAATGTAATGGAAGAGAAAAAGTTTAAATTAGTATTTACAGACACAGATATAGATAATATTGAGGATGACGAAATTATACTGCTTTCACCTTGGAGGTCGGAGATTGATCCAGGGTATAAGTTTTCTTGCCGCTGTATGGTGAAAAACCCCAACATGAATAATGAAGTGGATAGTATATTATCTGAAGGCCTTATTCCTAACATGGATAGTGTAATCTTATTTGAAAGCTTTATTGGTTTTTTACCACCTGAAAATCCGGATGAATATGAGCTCGATTTCTTCAAAAAACATATAGATTCTTTTCCAAATATCATGGATCTAATTCAGTATTATAACGAGAATAACTGTATAGAAAGATTACGTTTTTTCACTATGTTACCGAGTATGGCTGAGTATAGAAAAGTAGTTGAAAAACTTGGATCGACACTTCTTAATCAAGTTCTAGAGGCCACCAACGATCTGGTTTTTAACAAAGATAAGCAGCCAAGTTGGTTTGATCAAGCGGTAAAGTCTAAAGTATTTAAATTAGGTTTAATGCGTCATTCAGAGACCTTTTTTACTTTTTATAATGCAGGGCATTTACTAGATGGTCTTGATTCTGAAATGTTTGATGGTATTTCACAAAATTTGACTTTGAAATACTCACTTGATGGTTTTGAGAATAACCACGTTATCAAGCTAAAGTACGCCTCTTCAGGTTATATACCGAAAAGAATCAATGTATTGATTGGAAAAAATGGGGTGGGTAAAAGCCAAGCTTTGAAGGCTTTTTGTCGAGCTGCTCTTAGATATGATGATGAGTCTATATCATTATCAGACAATGCAACGAATGGGAGACCAATGATTAATAGACTTTTGGCTATCGCGACTCCAGGAGAAATTCAAACTACTTTTCCAGGAGAAAGGCGTCGAACGCAAAAACTATATTACCGCCGTTTATCTTTAACTAGAAACGGGAGAGCTAAGCCAACAGAGTCGATTGCTGATCAACTTGTTCAACTAGCAAGGGAAGATGAAAAAATAGGTTCTTATTCTCGCTGGAACCTTTTCAATTTAGCCATCGAAAAAATTGCTCCCCTAGATAGTATTGTTGTTAAACTTTTGGATGGGAGTTATGTTTCATTAAATGAGTTTAGACATACTAATAAACGTAACTCTAATATTGATCTCTGGGCCAATCTAGACACAAAACAAGAACCTAAACTTCGCAACTTTCATACCCCTCACCCAATGAGCAGTGGGCAGCTCATATTCTTTAAATTTGCTTTGATGTGTTGTCTATATATTGAAAATGGGTCGTTTGTTTTATTAGATGAACCAGAAACACATATGCACCCAAATATGATTTCAGACTTCATTGAATTGCTCGATACCTTGTTAGAAGAAACAGGTTCGCAAGGGTTAATTGCAACACACTCAGCTTATTTCGTAAGAGAAGTAAGTAGAGAGCAGGTACACATTCTATCAAAAGAAAGTAGTGCTGAATCCACCGATGAAAATAACCAATTAATCGCCATTAATCATCCCAGATTGAGAACTTTTGGGGCAGATGTTGAATCGATATCACAATTTGTATTTAGTGAAGATATAGAAAGTAGACTCACCGATAAAATATATAAAAGAATAAAAAATCAGTCGTTTGAATCTGTTGAAAAAGAATTATCGGAAGAGCTATCTTTAGCTGCACTTATGGAACTTCAGTCTAGGTTAGAGGTTAGTACTAGTGAAAAAGATTAATGTTATACAAGTTAATGACGAACGACATCTAGATACGCTTGCTGACAATACTTTATTAAATGATACGTCTTACCCTGAGCTTAGAATTGAAAAGCAGGTATTAATCCAAGCGTATAGGGATTATGTTGCACAAAATGGAAATCCTTGGTCTATTCAACAACCTAATATTAGTAACAAATTAAAATCAGGCTTGTTGAGTCACTATAGTTCACCACCAGATAGTATTAATTTTCTTGACAGAATAACTAAATCTTCTCCTGAAGTATGTCCAATGTGTGGAGGGTTTAAGCCCTTTACTAGAGATCATATTCTACCCAAAGCTGAACATCAGGCGTGGGCAATTTTTTCAAAAAATCTTGTGCCTGCATGTGATTGTAACCTAAAGCGCGGTTCCGCTTTAAAGGGAGACCCTGCAACAGGTGCAAGGATATTACATCCATATTTTGATAATATTTTACTGCAAAGACTTCTTAGTTGTGAAATTACTCACAGGAATAATTACTCTAGATTTAGTTTGAAAATTTCCTACGTAGATCCAAATCATCCAGATATAGCATCTATTAAATATCACACTCGACATGTAGTTATTAAATCAGGCGTAGAAGAGTGGTTAAAAGGGCAGCTTAGTAAATTAAAGGAAAGGCCCTCCAATGTCATACAAACTTTACCTAGGAAGAAAGCATTATCGGAAGATAGAGTTAGAGAAGCTATAGAGGATTGTTTAGATCGAATCGACGAATTGACAGGTACTCCTAATAACTGGCTCTCAATATTTTGCCATGGGTTACTTAACTCTGCTGGAATCAGTTCATGGGTAACTGATATGCATAATCAAACGCTAGTATTGCGTTAATAAGTTTTTTGTCATTTAGTGAGTTTAGTTTTCTCACTAAAATTAAAGAGGGATTTATGGATAAAATTTATATCGAAGATCATGTTGTTCCACAGTTGTTTACAACAGCAATTGAGGCGTATGAGTTTATGCACAAGAACCATAAGAAGGGTAAAGGATACGATAAATTAGAGACCTTTGGGTTGTTATGGGGCTATGTTATCGCGGCTAAAGGTGAGCAACCAGCAAAAGTTGTTGCCACTATGGCTACCGTAGAAACATCAGCTATACGCCATAATGAATGGGTACAACCAGATTTTGATTCAATTAAAGCTAAAAAAGAATTTTTTGGTAAATATTGGCCAAATGTAGAGTTAGTTGGAACCTTTCATTCTCATCCATATGAAGATTTAGATGAGATAAATTTAGAAAAAGGGTGGAGAGCTTCCTCTTTTGATGACGAGTACAGTGATACTGATTTCTGGCCTGATTTTCATAAAGAAATTTCACCAGAGCAACCACTTCTAGCTCATATGATTGTTGGCATTACCAAGCTGAATAAAAAAGGTTGGGCGTACCCATCAAGACTAAAAGGGAGTGAAGAAAGTAAAGGTTATGTATTATCGGCTGATAATAGAAAATTATGGCTAAGAGGGCATTCAACGGTCATGGTTGAGGATATTGAAGACGATTTTTATGAATTTAGTGATGATATTGAATTAGATATTCCGGCATTAGAAACAAGGTTCTTATAACGATGGATAAAAATGGAATGGAATCCCAAGAATTGTGCTCACCAGAAGAGTTTATTGCAAATTATCAACACGCAGTCAATGAGCCATTTAAACATGGTTATTATTCTATAAGTTCAGATTTTAGAGCTTTGGCTATCCAGGTAAGAAAAGATAAAAACGAGCCTTTAGCAAATGCGTTAGATTTATGTGCTCGTATTTTATCAATGCAATTAAATCCACAAAGTGCTAATGAGCCATTCAGTGCATCGATACATTTAAGTGATAAACGCTCAGCCATTGCAGATGATTTTAATGAAATTGAAATTAATTTTGTTGCTAATATTGTAAGTGAAATAGGTGAGCCGATTATACAGGCTAGGTTTGCCGATTTACTTTGGTTGTTGGTTACTCCTAAAAATGTTGGCTTTGTGCGTATAGCTATTCAGGCATATACCTCATCACCTATTGATTCTAATCAATGGCTTGCAGATGAAAATGATTGCTGGGAAAGAGCCATTAGGCTTGCAATTCAAATAAGAGATAATAAGACAATAGAAAAAATTGAAACATTATTGATGTTAGCTTTTCGCTTGGATTACCCTGATAGCCCATTTATGTGTTTATGGATTGGAGAGTTAATTGAACGTTGTGGTGTATGTAGAGATGATTATATTGAATTAGCTGATGCTTTGTTTAAAAGCTCACAGGATTTTTGTAATAGTAATGCTTATCGAGAAAGTCGATCATATCTAGAATTAGCAGCAACCTTATTTCAAAGAAATAAAGATGAAGACAATTGGTTAGCAGCTTTAGTTTTAAATGCTGAGTGTCACGAGCTAGAAGGTGACTCAATAAGTAGTGGTGATATTGGAAGCCAAATGGTTGCTAATTCTTTCTATGAAAATGCTCTCCAAGCTTATAGGCGCATACCGACTAAGCACAGGGAAAAACTTGGTGTAAATGATAAGTTAATAAGCATTCGGGCTAAGATTACTGAGGCTGGTGTAGGTTCATTAGAAGAAATGGGACTGATTAAGTCACCAGGAATGAATATTAAAGAGATTATTGCACAATCAATAAAACATGTTGAAGGTAAAAAAACACTAAAGTCATCATTACTCCATTTTACAGGTTTCGCTACACCTAAGTATCAAAGCCTCAAAGAACAGTCAATTGAGCTAATTAATAATTCACCATTGAGTTCAATGTTTGGCTCAATACTTATGGCTAGTGACGGAAGAGTTATAGCTAAAACACCATCGATGGACCTTGGTGCTGATGCAGAAGGAAATGATGAGGTTTTGAATAGTAAAATAATTCAAAGTCATCAAACTAGTATTCAATTAGCTGTACAAGGTCAGATAATTCCTGGATTAAATCAGATTTTATCTGAATTTAGGGTGTCTCGTCGTTTTATCAAAGCACTGTGTGAACATTCCCACATAGTCGCGAATGATAGAGTCGATCTACTTTCCAGTGCATTATGGCTGGGTTTTGAACACGACTTTGGAAATGCTATTCACCTTTTATGCCCTCAAGTAGAGCATATGATTCGCATGGAGTTTAAAGGAGAAGGTATTATCACATCTAATGTGGATCTTAATGGCATCGAAAATGAAAACGGTTTAAGTACATTACTTGATAATGAAAGAGCAGAAGAAATACTTGGGGAAGATTTGCTTTTTGATATGAAAGCAATTTTCACTGATTCAGTAGGTGATAACTTAAGGAATAATTGCGCTCATGGGTTATTGAATGATCATTCGGCGTCATCATATGGTTCAGTCTATGCGTGGTGGATGGTTTTGAGACTAGTTGTTAGAGAGTTATATCAAACAGAATATAACCAAAAGAAAGCTAATGAAAAGTGTAAAGACAGTTAAGTAAAGTGCGAGTGTCTTTACTTGTTTTAATGGTTTTTACATTGTTTTGATTGTTTTCTCATAAAATAGTAGTATTATCAAATGGTTATGTGCTTTACACTTTTTAAACCCCAAGTCTTCCGTTTTAGGCTTCCTTTTTAGAGTGGAATATTTACAGAATGTAAAGAAAGGTGAGCTTTGGCTCGCCTTTCTTCGTTTTAAAACAAGGGTTTTTGTCTTTGTTGATAAAATAAAAATGTAAACTTTAAATAAGTTGAAAATAGGTGGAATATCGGTTGTGAGTGAATGTACTTTTAAATTTATCTATTTGGTGGAGCTTTATGGTTAATCAGGAAAACAATATAATCGTATCTAACAAAAGCTAAATAGGTGTGTTTCACCAATACTGAGCCGACGAGTGGGTATAATAACTCTGTATCTTAGCTAACTATCCATATCTAAATAAATAGTAAGCTCAGCAGACTCATTTAACAATTTACTGAGGGATAAGCTGAAAGTTTTACTGTGAGTTAAATATTCACTATTTCAAAATATGAGTATAATGTTTCGAATAGGTATTATATATTTGATGCATTCAGGCTTTAACCTTTAAATCAATTGGATAAAATATGTTTTATGAAATAATAAAACCACGAGTAGGCGAAACAGATGCTCTTGGGCACATTAACAACACTGTTATTCCACAATGGTTTGAAGGTGCAAGAAACCCAATATTCAGACTATTTAGTCCAGAATTTAATTTAAGCATCAGTCAATGGGCATTGACTTTAGCAAAAAGTACTATTGAGTTTCATTTACCACTTTTGTTTGACTATGATGTTGAAATAAAAACGTATATTTCTCGTATCGGTATAAGCTCGCTAGATGTATATCAAGAGGCATGGCAAAACGGCGTAAAGCATGTCACTGGGACTGCCGTGATGGTTCACTTTGATTTTCTTGCTCGAGAGTCACGTCCTATTTCTAATAACTTTAAACAAAAGCTTAATATGCATTATAGTGATTCTATTCCTAAAACAGTTTATTAACTGAAATGCAGCGGTTTTTAGGTTTGTGATACTTATTTATAAATAAACTTTTAAAATAAAATGAGTGATTAATCCTTTGTTGGTAACAACAGATAAATCACTTGTTTTTTTGGAGCCTTTATTAAATTAAGCGTTTATTGATACGTTGAATACTAGTCTTATCAGCGCTACGTTTGTAATCAATAAAAAAGAACCTAGTTTTACACTCCAAACCCAGCACAGTTGCTGGGTTTTTGTTTTTATACTAGTTTATATCCGGTAGCAATTTAGATGCATCTTGAAGATAAACGGATATATAGCTTAATTAGCTTAAGTCATCAGGACCAACGCGAACCACTAACTTGCCAAAGTTTTTACCTTCTAGCAGGCCAATAAATGACGATACACTATTCTCTAAGCCTTCTACTCTGTGCTCTTTGTATTTTATCTTATCTTCACTAAGCCATGACATCATTGCTTTATTAAATTCGCCATAACGGTGGCCATAGTCATCAAATACGATGAAACCTTGCATCTTAGCTCGCTTAACCAATAATGTGCCCATTAATAAAGATAAACGATCAGGCCCTTCAGGTAATTCAGTGGCATTATATTGTGAAATAAGACCACACACAGGAATACGTGACTTAGGATTAAGGAGCGGTAATACGGCATCAAAGACTTTGCCACCAACATTTTCAAAATAAACGTCGATTCCATCAGTACAAGTTTTTGCCAGTAGGGTAGCTAATTCATCACTGTGGTGATCTAAACAGGCATCAAAACCAAGGGTATCAACGGCATATTGACACTTCTCAGTACCACCTGCTATACCAATCACTTTACAGCCTTGTATTTTAGCAATTTGCCCTACTAAACTACCTACGGCACCTGTTGCTGCTGCGACGACAACTGTCTCTCCAGCTTTTGGTTGGCTAATATCTAATAATCCCATATAGGCAGTTAAACCCGGCATGCCAAGCACGCCTAGAGCATAAGATGGGTTTGAAATATCATTACCTAATTTAAGTAAGTCAACACCATTCGATATGCTGTAATCTTGCCAACCACCGAAAGCAACAACCCAGTCACCTGGCTGGTAATCAGCGTGCATAGATTCTTCTACTCGGCAAACACTGCCACCTAACATAACCTCATTTAATGCTACAGGATCAGCATAAGACTTAGCATCATTCATACGACCTCTCATATAGGGATCTAATGAAAGATATACGGTACGTAATAATACTTCACCCTGTTTTGGGCTAGGCTTGGCTGTTTGTGCGAGTGTGAAGTTGTCCTGGCTTGGCGCACCAAAAGGACGTGAAGCTAACAATATTTGTCGATTTACTTGTTTGTTTTGATTCATTAATAATTCTCTTTTAAGCAGTAAATAAAAGCTATGTTTTTTTACCAATCAGTCTAACTAAGTGATCTTTTTAAATGGCCTAATTATCCAATAACATTGTTGCTTTAATCTCAATAGCCAGCTATTAGAATTGAAAGCGCCTTGTTTTTGAAAAATGACTCTCAGTGTTTGCGTTGCACTGAAGTAGAACCGCCAATTAATCTGATTGCTATTAGTGAGTCAGCACGTAAATTTAAAAAGTAAAATTTCTTCAATAAACTCAGTGCTGATCAGGAGTGATTAACTCTTTAGTTGTCTCATTAACTTTTCAGCGACTAAGATTGAACTTGCTGGGTTTTGACCTGAAATGAGTAAACCATCTTGAACAGCAAAAGCATGCCAATCTTCAACTTTTTGATAGTCAGCACCGCGTTTGATCAATTCATCTTCAAGTAAAAAAGGCACGATATCGGTTAGCTGCACAGCGTCTTCTTCAGTATTGGTAAAGCCTGAAACTGCTTTACCTTTTACTGCATATTCCCCATTGCTATCTTTAACGTTTAATAAAGCAGCACTGGCATGGCAAACAGCTGCTACAGGTTTATTTGCAGCAATAAACTGTTCAATTAGTTCGATGGAATTGCTGTTGTCTGTTAAATCCCATAAAGGACCATGTCCGCCTGGGTAAAATACGGCATCAAAGTCTTCACTGTTGATTTGTGCTAAAACCTGCGTATTGGCGATAAGGTTTTGACTTTCAGCATCTTCGAAATAACGCTTGGTCGCAGTTGTCTGGAAATCATCTAATTCACTGGTTGGATCGATTGGTGCTTGTCCACCTGCTGGCGAAGCTAAGGTAACGTTTATGCCTGCATCTTTAAACGCATAATAAGGGGCTGCAAACTCTTCTACCCAAAAGCCAGTCTTTTTTCCCGTGTTACCTAATTCAGCGTGTGATGTTAATACCATTAATATGTTTTTAGTTTGCATTGTAAACCTCAATGTTTCAATTATTGCCAAGGATGTTTCATTGACGATAAGTGTAGTTGAGTAGAGCCAAGCTAACAATGCAGATTATATAGACTTCTTTGTATCAATAAATGATACAATAAGTGTGTAATTATCTTTATAGGTTAACGATGAATATTTCTTTTGAGCAATTAAAAAGTATGGTGGTTTTTGCGCAAGTGATTGAGCAGGGCACTCTCAGTGGTGCCGCCAAGCATATTGGACTTTCTCGTGCTGTGGTGAGTTACCACATAAAAAAGCTTGAAGACCAATTAGGTATAAAATTATTGAATCGCTCTACTCGCACTATTTCAGCAACTGAAGCAGGTCTTGAGTATTATCAATATTGCCGTGTTATTGCAGAGCAAGCATCAGCGGCTAATCGACAGATTGAAAACCTTAAACACGAACCTGTTGGTTTACTTAAAATTACCTGTCCAGTGAATGTTGGTTTGCAAACTATTGTTCCTGCGCTCAATGAATTTCGTACCATCTACCCTAAAATTGAACTTGATGTCATGCTTACGGATGAAGTGGTAAATATTATCAAGGAAGGTATCGATTTAGCTATTCGTGGTGCACCTTTGGCTGATTCGGGCCTACAAGCCGCGAAGCTGTCAACATTGAGCACCTGCCTTTGTGGTTCACCTGGATATTTTGAAAAGTTTGGTTTTCCTAAACACCCAACAGAGCTGAATAAACATCAATGGGTGTTATATAAGTTAACTGCGGGTTCGCTCGAGCTAACAAAAGGTAGTCGCTCTTTTAGTATTGAAATGAAAGGCACTATCAGCACAAATAATGCGGCAGCGAGAACTGCTTTTGTTGAAGGTGGTCACGGTCTAGGTCGTATTCCTGTTTATGATGCAAAACCTAGGATCAAAGCAGGGCAGCTGCTTTCTGTACTTGATGATTACGATATGAGGGATATTCATGTCTATGGCGTATTTCCTCCGGGGAATGCCGAGTCGAAGAAATTACGCTTGTTAATAGACTTTTTGAAAGCATATTTTTTAAAGAATCAATAAGTCGACCAGCCTTTACCTTTTCATTGATAGCTTGGGACTATCTATATCAACGGAAAAACAGGTGTAGCCCCACAGGGTAACCGGGTAAATGGACCCGTTTGCTTATCCACTTTGTTTGTTATTTCGTAAATTAACTTAAGACTTTTCACTCAGAGAGTTCTTCAGTTAAATCTTGCTTGGCACTAAAGTACCATACAGAGCTAGATGGCATTACGCCATTATTGACATACGACAAAATCTGATGATTGATACTATGTTACATAAAATAAAGCCGCTTTTGTGGACACTCCTATATGGATTTAGCTGTTCAGCCCTCGCTACTTCTCAACAGTTACCAAACTTTCAGCCTTTATTGCACTTCGGTGATAACCCTGGCGATTTAACAGCAAGTTACTTTCAACCGACAAAGCAAAGTAAATCTCTTGTGGTATTTCTACACGGATGTGTGCAACAAGGTGAAGCCTTAGCTAAGCAAAGTGGTTTTTTTTCACTTGCGGAGCAATATGATTTTACTTTGTTAGTGCCACAACAAAGCAAAAAAAATAATGTTACCTCTTGTTTTAACTGGTTCTCCGAGCAAGATAGCGAAAAGGATCAAGGGGAAGTGTTGTCGATCAAAAATATGATCTTAGCACTAAAAGCACAGTCAAAATTTGACCATGTATTTATTGCGGGTCTTTCGGCTGGCGGTGCAATGACCAGTGCATTGTTAGTTCATTATCCTGAACTCTTCTCTGCTGGCGCCGTTATTGCGGGCTTACCTTATCCTTGTGCGAATAATTTAGCTAAAGCGATTTCCTGCATGAGAAATGGACCTTCACAGTCATCAATAGAACTTGCTAGCTTTGCAAGGCAGAGTAACGAAGCCATTAAAAAGTGGCCGAGGCTTATTGTCATCACGGGCAGTAAAGATAAAGTTGTCAACCCCAAAAATTCCCAAAGCTTAGCTTCGCAGTGGTCAAAGCTTTCAGAAACTGCGTTGAAACCAAGTAAAACCTCCACAGCAGATTATCAGCAATCGCTTTGGCAATCTAATGAAAAACTTGCTCAAGTTAAGCTGGTTGAAATCAATGAAATGGGTCACGGCTTAAGCGTTAACTCTAGCTACAAAAATAGAGATGCCAGTGCGGACTTTTTATATGAATCTTCGCTCGATAGTGCTATGGATATTGTCAGTTTTTGGGGGTTAAAGTAGAAAAGTTGTTAATATTCAATGGTTAAGCTCTATGGTACTATAGTACAAATTAACTTTGTCTAATTTTGTTATAGAGTTTAAACATCAGTAAAAACATCAAAAATAATCTTAAAACAACTGATCAATAAAATTATAATAAGGCCTACTATGAAACGCTATAACAAAAAATTAAGTTACCTCGCTTTAGCTATTGCCAGCGCGTTAACCACTAACATCGCTCTTGCAGAAGAAGCAAATGTACCAACAAGCGCTCAAGATATTCCTGGCCTTGAACGTATTGAAGTTACCGCACGTAAAACTGCTGAAAGTTTACAAAATGTTCCGGTGGCAGTAACTTCAATCGGTGCAGAGCAGCTCGAACAAAATGGCATTAGCGTGATGACTGAAGTTCAGCAATTCTCGCCAAATACCACCTTACAAAGTAGCCGTGGTACTAACTCAACACTAACCGCCTTTATTCGTGGCGTAGGCCAAGATGATCCTTTATGGGGCTATGAACCAGGCGTCGGTATTTATGTTGATGACGTCTATATTGCACGTCCACAAGGTGCGGTGCTTGATATTCTTGATGTTGAACGTATCGAAATATTGCGTGGTCCGCAAGGTAGCTTGTACGGCAAGAATACTATTGGGGGCGCGATTAAATATGTTACTAAAAAAATGTCAGGGGATACAGAATTTGATATAGAAGCTACCTTTGGCAATTACGCCCGTCAAGATTATAAAGTCGCGGGTAAAATTCCAGTTATTGATGACAAACTTTATGTTGGTTTTGCTTTAGCCAGCTTATCTCGCGATGGTTATGGTGAGTTTTTACAATCTGACTTGCCAGGACAAGACTTAGAAAACTATAACAAGGATGTTTTTGCTGGCCGAGCTACTATTGAATTTACCCCGACAGATGATTGGTTTTTCCGTTTTAATTACGATAATACCCAAGATGACTCCAATGCTAAAGGCGGTTATCGTTTATTACCTAGTATAATAACTGATGCGCCTATCCCTGATAGTGTGTATGACTCTTACACTAGTATGCCAACATGGAATAGCGTGGAATCAGAGGGCATGAGCTTAACGGCTGAGTATTTCATTAATGATCTTTGGTCTGTTAAATCAGTGACTGCTAGCAGAAGTAATTATTCGAAAACTAATATAGATTTTGATAATACGGCTGAACGTATTTTTGATGTCCCTGCCATTTATGATGATGAACAGTTTTCACAAGAATTCCAATTAAATTATGACTCTGACAATTTAAGTGTTGTGTCTGGTTTATATTACTTTGACGGTGAATCTTGCGGCCATTTTGATGCCATATTAGAGCATTTAGGTACAGTATTGGGCGCTGCTGGTTTAACGCGTGAAGTGACAGGCTGTAATAATAGCGAAAGTTATGCTGTGTATGCACAAGGCTCATATAATGTCACCGAAAAACTCTCATTTACTCTAGGGGCACGTTATACCCAAGAAGAAAAAGAAGCAGTAGTTAATAATGGTGTTGTTTTTGAAACAGTTTACCCAGAAAGTGGTTGGGTACCGGGTTATGAACGTGGTGATGTTGCATTTCCTGAAGTATTGAACGACAGTGAGGATTGGTCACGATTCTCTCCTCGCGCAGGTGTTGAATATCAATATAGCGATGACATGATGTTTTTTGCTAGTTATTCACAAGGCTTTAAATCAGGCACCTTTAATCCGAGAGCGAGTGGCCCAGAGCCAGCGGTTGATCCAGAAATAGTTGATTCTTATGAGGTGGGTGTAAAAAGTGAGTGGAATAATAACTTACGTATAAATGCCACAGTATTCTACCTTGATCACCAAGACAGACAATTTGTGACTGTGCTGCCTGTTGAAGGTGGAGATGGTAGTGAATTAAGTCAACGTTTAGGTAATATTGGTCAATCGACTGCATCAGGTCTTGAACTTGAAGTAAACTATGCTGCAACGGATAGTCTTAACTTGTTTGCAACTTTAGGTTTAATTGATTCTTCTTTTGAAGAAGTAAATTCCTATGACAGTGATGGTAACCCAATTGATATTACCGATACGTTTACTATTACCAACACTCCAGAAACAACGGCTAACGTAGGTTTTACTTACAATATTGACAGCTCAATCGGTGGTTTTGTTGTTAATGGTAACTATTATTACCGTAGCGAGTATGACTTAAACGTGACGGATAATTTATTAAGCCAAGATGGATATGGTTTACTTAATGTTGGCGTTAACTGGTACAGCAATGAAGGTGACTGGACCGCAGCGCTGCACTTTAAAAATATTACCGATGAAGAATATCTTGTGGGTAATTATGCTTTCCTAGGAGAGCAAAATTCAGATGGTAGCTATCAACCAGGTTTAGGTGGAGATACCACGCTAATTGGCTACTATGGAGACCCTGCGACTGTGTCTTTAACCATTGGTTACCAGTTCTAATATCAGCTTTAAAAAGAGTTCATTAGCAAAGTTATCTGAAAAAGAGCTGGCACTTGTCAGCTCTTTTTTTCATACTGGATTCAGAATTATCTAGGAGCATTAAATGTCACAAGCAAAAGTTATTATTGCCGATGATCATCCGTTATTTCGTACGGCACTTAAACAAGCCATTATCGAATGTATTGATGATGCAGGCACGTTAGAAGCTGACAATTTTAGTGAGTTATTAGTTGCTATTGAAGCAACGCCAAGCTTAGAAATAGTTTTTCTCGATTTACATATGCCAGGAAATAATGGTTTTACTGGTCTTACTCAGTTGCAAAATCACTACCCCGATTTAGTGGTGATTATGGTGTCTTCTGATGATAATGATGAAACTATGCAAAAAGCGATTAACTTTGGTGCTGCGGCATTTATCCCTAAATCAGCAGACTTAACGACCATTGGAAGTGCTATTGATACGGTATTGGCGGGTGATGTTTGGTTACCTGAATTGATAGAAAAGAATGAAGGTCAACAAACTGCACTTGCTCATCAAAAGCTAGCTAAGCAACTTGGTCAATTAACCCCACAGCAGTATATTGTGCTTACTCAAATTGCTGACGGTCAACTCAATAAGCAAATTGCTTATGATCTCAATATCAAAGAAACCACAGTGAAAAAGCATGTCTCTGCGATTTTAGAAAAGCTGGAAGTGAATAATCGGACGTTAGCAGGACTTGCTTACCAGCAGCTAATGCTGGCGCCAACAGAAAACGAAAGTAGTGCTCTTTAGCGCTTAGCTACTGGGTAATCATTTGTCTAATTAAGCGTTTCAACGCCAATGCTTTTACCGGCTTTCTTAAAAATAGAAAGTTCGCATCACTGGTGTGTTGCCTAACTTGCTCGGAAGGATCTGCAGAGCAGATAACACAAGGACTTTGCCAATGCTCTTTGCGTAATAAATGGCTTACCAAATCAACGCCATTGGTATCATTATCGAGATGGTAATCAGCAATGATAAAGTGAGCGGGTTGCTGCATATTACTTACAACCTTAGTGAGTGACGTTTGATCTTTTGCAGTATAAACCACACAGCCCCATTCAATTAATTGCGAAGATATTGCTGTTAACATCAAGGCATCATTATCAATAACTAATACTGACATATCGGCAAAACCTTCATTGGCAGTATTGTTATTCTTCGTGCCATGGCTTGCTGTTTTTGTCAGTACTTTGTCTGATGTTTTGTAAGTTTTATTCTTTGGTGCTGCAGATGATGCATTGCTCAGTATTTTGTTAGGTAAGTTATTTGAACGATTGACTGTGTTATGCGTAATTCTGGGTAGCTCAAGCATAAAGCAAGTGCCTTTTCCTACAGTCGATTTAAGTGATATTTTTAAATCGAGCAGTGAAGCCATGCGCTCAGCAATGGCTAAGCCTAAACCAAGGCCTGGTATTTCTCTGTTTTGCTCTAATCGTTCAAATTCTTGAAAAATAGTCAGTTGTTTTTCAGCTGCTATTCCTGGTCCGTTATCCCATACTTCTATGCGAACAATGTCTTTTTTATGGCGAACACCTAATACTATTTTGTTGGAAATACCTGCTTTGTCACCTGTTTTATCACGGCAATAATGTACTGCGTTTGATAAAAAATTTTGCAGTATTCTACGTAACATACGTTTATCGGAATTTACCCACGTTGAACTAGCTTGATAGCTAAAACTAATGTCATCTTGTTGGGCTAAAACGGTAAACTCATTTTTTAACGGTATCAGTAATTCATCTAACGCAAAGTGATTTTTTTCAATAATGTCTAAGTTATTATCTAGACGTGATATTTCGACTAAATCAGAAAGTAGCGCTTCAACAACATTCAGTGAATCGTCAATATTGTTAGCCAGTTGTGCTAATTCGTCATCTTCAACTTTCTTTTTCAACATGGAGGTAAACAATGACAACGCATTAAATGGCTGCATTAAGTCATGGCTAGCGGCAGCTAAAAAACGTGTTTTACTACTGTTGGCCGCTTCAGCTTCTGCTTTGGCGTATCTTAGTTCTTGGGTTCTCTCTTCGACACGTTTTTCCAAACTTTCATTAGCTTTTTTTAAAGCTTTCTCTGCTTCAATATGGGCGGTAATATCAGAAAAGGTGCTAACAAATCCGCCCCCAGGCATTGATTGGCCTCTAATCTCTAATACCACGCCATTAGGCATAGAACGCTGAAAGTAATGATTGTGACCCATACGCATATGCTCAATACGTCGGGTAATTAACGCTTCACCTTCGTCATCTTTACTATCGCTTTCACCAGTACCTGTACTGGTAATTATGCCTTTGGCAATGTTATAGCGTAATAACTCCTCGATAGGCTTTCCTGCACAGACAAAGCCTTCAGGATAATCAAGCAGTTGAATATAACGTTGATTCCAAGCAACTAAACGCATATCAGCGTCAATAACACTGATACCTTGTTCAATATTCTCCACTCCAGATTGCAATAACTCACGGTTAAAGCGAAACATTTGGTTGGCCTCATCAACAATGCTTACGACATCTTCAAGGGGCATATCCTGTGAAGTTGAGGCTGCTTTCATTACCATGCGGGTTGACGCAGAGCCTAATACACCAGACAGCTGTAAGCGAGTATATTCAATATTCTTTTCATTTTTTCCACTAGTTTTAGCAAAGGTAAGTAGTGCGTCAGCGGCAGGTTTATCGATAAAGCGTACTAATAAACTGTATAAATCATCAAGGGATAAATGCCGTTCGAACTGGTTTTGGCTTTTATTGACAAAATACTCGGCTTGTAGTTTTTCACCTACACTGCGTTGGCTAATTAACGAGACGACAATGTAACAAATAACGTTGAGCAGTAAGCTATAAAAAACGCCATGGCTAGTGCTGTCTAAGAAGTTAACGCCAAAGAGGCCGGTAGGTTTTAGCCAAGTTATTTGCCATAAGCCTGTTTCAATCCACTGGCTGGTGGGAATTAATGCCGGTAATAACAAGGTATAAAGCCAAACAATACTACCGACAACTAAGCCCGTTAATGCTGCCTTTGCATTGGCTTTACGCCAATACAAAGCACCAATGGTGGCAGGGGCAAATTGTGAGAGTAAAACAAATGATAATAAACCTATGGTGGCAAGATGATTCTGTTGAGCGATGATACGCTCGAAAGTGAAAGCCAGAAGAAGAATGATGGCAATAGAACCACGACGCAGGTTAAGTAATAGTCCTGACATTTGTTGTTTTTGCTTGGTATTAAATAATCGAAATTTTAGTACCAATGGCGTCAATACCTCGGTTGAGACCATAGTACTTAATACAATTGCGGCCACAATCACCATGCTGGTTGCTGCTGCTAAACCACCAATATAAACCGTAATACCAAGCCAAGCTTGCTGGTAAAAAAGCGGGAGGGTTAACACATAAGTATCGGCATCGACACTGCCACCTGGGAAGGTTAGCTGCCCTGCAATAGCGATAGGTAAAATAAAAACATTAATGAGTAATAAGTATAAAGGAAATAACCAACGGGCAGTTTTTAGCTCTTGCTGATGGTGATTTTCAATCATCATCATGTGGAACTGCTGAGGTAGGATAAATATAGTAATCGCCCCTAAAACCGCTTGTGCTACGGCTAGATAAATAGAGTTAGTACCAGTAATCGAACTGATGTTTTCACCTTGATTGATTAAGTCGGAAAAGCCATCAAAAATATAAAAAGTGGCAAAAATACCTACTGCTGTTAAAGCGAATAATTTAATTACAGAGCTAAATGCAATCGCCAAGACTAAACCTTGATTTTGCTTATTGGCGGCGATTTGACGAGTACCAAATAAAATACTGAAAATGATGAGTACAATAGTCACCACAAAAGCGGTACTAATACCGGACTGATAAGTTCCGGTTAATAGATCAAAACTGGTACTGATGGCGCGTAGTTGTAGTGCGATATAGGGAATAATACCTGTTAGCGCAACAATAGTTACCAGTGCTGCGACTTTGGGCGAGCGGTCGTATCGAAAGGCAATAAAATCGGCAATAGAGGTTAAATTTTGCTGCTTAACGATCAAGAGAATTTTATGTAGCATTGGCCAAGCCAGCACTAAACAAAGAATAGAGCCTATATAGATTGGCGCAAGCCAAGCCCCAGTTGTTGCTGCCTGTCCTACAGTGCCGTAAAAAGCCCATGAGCTACAGCTAACGCCCAGCGATAAGCTATAAACCCAAGGTTTACAGCTCCAATTTTCAGTCGCTTGATTTTGCCCCCAGTGAGCAACAATAAAAAGTACGGCCAAATAAGCAATGGACAATATAGTGATAAGCCAAGTATCGAGTGAAAGCCAAACTAACAAGAACTATCCTTTATGATGTGATCTGCCCTAAAATAATGTATCAAGCGATTAACTCATTTAAGTTAGCGATTAATATGAATATATAACTCTATAGTCAGCATAACATGCCCTATCTAACGGGGTAGTGAACTAAGGTAGTAGTTATTTGCTAGCAGTCATACGCTAACCTAAAGGTAAATATTTACCTTGATTAGAAACTATCATATATGAAAATCAGTAACAAATACTTGGTTGAAGCCATTGTTTTTATTAGTTATGTACTATTTGCTATGGCGTGGGTAGGCGGTACAGCCAGTATGGGACAAATAATGTCTGCTATGCACATTGATAGTTTAGCTTCTGCGAGCTTTATCAGTGGTGCAGTAACCTTGGCAAAAATTGTTGGTACGTTCGCTGCTGCTTGGGTTGCGTTAAAGTTCGGTATTAAGTACGCTTTCTTTATCGCTAGCCTGTTTATTGCCATTGGCTTATTAACACCTTTTGCTCCTAATTATGAGTTGCTGCTGCTAAGTCGATTTTTGATGGGATTAGGTGGGGCGTTCATGATCGTCTACTTCAATCCTATTGTCATGCACTGGTTTCCAGTTAATGAACGTCCTGTTATTAATGGCCTCAACGCAGTTGCTTTTAACATTGGTACGGGTGTAGTGCTATGGAAAATGACAGCAATTAATGAGTTTACAGGGGATTGGAAAGTTAGCTTGATCAGCTTCTCAATTGCTAGTTTGTTATTAAGTTTTGTTTGGTTATTGGTAAAATTTGAACCTGAGTCAGAAGGGCGTAACCACGAGGGTAGCGTTGTTGAAAACTACAGCTACATTGACGGTTTAAAAGATAAATTTAATTGGGCTTATGGCTTAACCTATTCTGGCTTATTGGCGTTTTATATTTGTCTATTCACCTTTTACCCTAAAGCCGGTATTAGTCAAAGTAAGTGGGTGATAGGTTTTGGTATTGTTGGTACATTAGCTGGTATTATTTATAGTAAAAAAATGCCACTACGATTACCTGTTATTCGATGGTCAGGCGCTATGATGATACTGACGATTGTTGGTCTATCCTTTAGCAGCAGTGAATGGTTGCAAACCTTATCTGCGATTGTGCTAGGATTTTTTATATTCTTCCCTATCACAGCGCTGGTATCTATCCCTCATGAGTTACCTAAAATGACAGGACAACGCATTACGGTAGTATTTAGTTTATTCTATTCAATCAGCTATTTGCTTTCTACGGTTATCTTATGGTTGTTTGGCAAGTTAGTAGATATTAACCAGGGCGATTACACCGCTTCATTTATTCTCATTTCATTAATAAGTAGTACCTTTTTTATTGGCAGCTTTTTCTTGCCTGAAACAGGGAAAGTTAAAGAATCAACAATTAAGGAAAAATTATGCGCGGAATAATATCTCCCAAATTAGCGTCATTTCTTGAACAAGCAAATACGGCTATTGCAGCAGTCAAAGCAACAGGACAGGGCTTTAGTGCTGAGTTAGTTAGACAAGGATTAGATAATTTATCAGCGCTGATAGGTACTGGGCCGAATATGACCACAGTAAAGGATGATTTCTTAGCGACCCCTAGCCATAATATTCCAGTACGTATTTATAATCCGGCGCCTAATGATGTTTTACCGGTATTGCTACATTTTCATGGTGGCGGTCATATGTGTGGCAGTGCTGATTTGTATGATCCCATTAGCCGTAAACTCGCGCTTGCTGCGCATGCAATTGTCATTTGTGCGGATTATCGGTTAGCACCTGAATATCCCTACCCAGCAGGTTTAGATGATTGCCAGCAAGTACTTGAACGTTATCGAAGTCTTCTTACAGAAATGAAACATAGTGATGAACTCTATATTGCAGGTGATAGTGCAGGCGGTGCAATTTGTACTAGTTTAGTGATGAATAACTTACCGAATAATAAGACCTGTGACTCGGTTAAAATTGATAAACAAATTTTGGTTTACCCGAGTGTCGATTACACTATGGTTAGCGCTTCTATTGATGAAAATGGTCAAGGTTTCTTATTAGAAAAAGATAAAATTAAGTGGTATTTTGAGCAGTACTTTCAAGTAGATAGTTTAGATCAGAGTGAAGTTGCAAAAGCTAAAGCGGTGAAAGCATCACCATTACTTGGTAAGTTTTCTGCGGATATGCCTACTACCTTGGTCATTACTGCAGGATGCGACCCGCTAAGAGATGAAGGCATTGCTTATGCTAAATCATTGGAAGAAGTTGGTGTAGATGTTGAACACTATTCCTTTGACGGTATGACACATGCTTATATGTTGCTTAATGATCTTGTAAGTGAAGAATGCCAGCAAACTTATCAGCTCATTGGACAATTTGTTAAAGCAGGTATTAATGATAAATAATTTTTACTTTTCTTTACGTTCGCTTTACCTAGTTTAGTCGGCTCGGTTTTTATTCTTAAATATAAATCAGCCTTTACTTATAGAGCAACAGTTAATCCAACCTCTAAAGCTTGGGATGATAAATCTCGTTGTTGAGGCTTCTGATCGAGGAGAATAATACCATCTTGAATAACAGTTAACTTGGGCATAAAGGGAATGTCGATATCTAATTTTGCCTTCAATTGGTAACCGATATCTTGACCTTTACTATTCATAAGCGTTCTTATCACCTTAAAGCCTCCAAATAAACTAGGTGAAATAGGAACCATAAAACGCGACTCTCTGTATGCTGCCGTTGTGAAAATATTTTCCAACACCATGGGCTAATGTCTCTCCTGTTACGTTCAGTTGATAGCTAATACCATTGACTGGCAATTCAAAATTATTAGGGTTGGTTGATTTTAAGCCAATTTCAACGTTTTGTTCGAAGCCATTAGCTGGCAAAGCTTTAAAAGAAACTAAGTCGATAGTGGGTTCTTCGTAATCTAGATTCATGGTGGCGCAGCCAGATCGAAAAAATAGTGCAGCCACGAAAAATACACCTATGGGCAGCGCTCTAGTTAAAATTATTCTTTATCCTTGGGGGGAAATTCTTTCAACTTATATTAAAAGGGTAGTGATTAGTATATTTTTCTCGTTACGATTAGATTATTAACCACACAGCAAGTTACTGATATTTATTGAAATTGTTACTGTTTAAATATGGGTTGTTCATTGTGAAATATCGGGAAAAATACTTAAATTAATTATCTTTTTAGTGTACAGCTCAGTCATTAGGGATAACTTGAATATCAGATTAATGCTTGTATAAGACAAAATAGAGAACACTAGTGTTCTCTATTTATCAGTGATAACAAATTAAAGTATTTAAATAAGCACAGTGAAATAAGAGTGAAATAGGCACTTTAAAAGGCTGGTTATTGAGCTGTCCATGCTCCATCCATAGGCAATGATGAGCCAGTAATACTGCGGGCACTATCACTGCAAAGAAAAAGAATAAACTCACCAATTTGACGAGGCGCCATCATTTCGGGTAACGGTTGCTTTGCGGTGATAAGTTGGTATTTTGCTTGCTCGAAACTACTCTTCTCTGTTTTGGCAATGTCAGAGATTTGATCATTGATAAGTGGCGTATCTACCCAACCGGGGCAAATAGCATTGGCAGTGATACCATATTCTGCACACTCAAGAGCTACTACTTTGGTTAACCCAACAATGCCATGTTTTGCCGCACAATAGGCGGCTTTGTTTTTAGAGGCAACGAGGCCATGAACAGAGGCTATATTAATAATTCTGCCCCATGAATTTGCTTTCATACCATTTAAAGCGAGTTGAATAGTATGAAAAGCAGCGGTTAAATTGATGGCAATGATGGCATTCCATTTATTCTCAGGAAAAGTATCTACAGCTTCAATATGTTGAATACCAGCATTGTTGATCAATATATCAATTGAACCCATCACTTTTATCGCTTTATTCATAAAAGCACTAATAGCATTTGAATCCATTAAATTAGCATTATCAAAGATGGCTTTTATCAGGTACTTTTTAGAAAACTCTTGCGCTAAGCTAATACCTTCATCATCACTGAGTAATCCGTGTAAAACTAAGTTGATACCTTGTTCTGCTAATACATGAGCACTTGCCAAGCCAATACCACTTGTTGAACCTGTGATAAGCGCTGTTTTACCTTTTAATGTTCTATTTGTTGGAGGAATGCTTTTTAACATGCTGTTTCCTTATTATTAAATGTGAAGAAGGGCAGCATATACCTCATCTTTTAAACTGTTTATATTTTGGGGATTTCGCCAATGCTGCACCAGAAAATTAGGTCAATTACCTTAGCTGAATTGAAGGTGAGTTGAATTACTACCTTAGTGCCATTAAGTAAAAGGAGGATGTCAGTAGTAAAAGCTATTTTTTGATTTAAGGGCTTTGGCTAATCGTGCAGGGGAGACTTTATGGGCTAAGCAGCCGCGTTAGAAAGGATTGTAAATACTGCAAGTCAAATATATTCGATGGCTTAACTGTGATATTAAACAATAAATTTTTAGAGGGAAAATTCCGAAACGTTATACAGGTAAGCTTAGTGGTTGTTACATCCACATTGGTGATTGTTTTTATTCACGAAGTGAAGGGGCACTGCAACCAGAAAGTGCGTGAGTAGCGATGAGAGTTTTCTAAAAAGAAGTAGTATGGAATTTGAATAAAGGCGAGTGACTACTCACCTTTATTTAACGGTGCTTTAATTAAAGGAGTTGCCTATTACTGTCGGCACTTAACTTCAGGGTTAACATTAATAATACCTGTTTCGTTAATTGTGGCCATTTTGCCATCTTGTTTCAGTATGGCTAACGTAGTATCACCAATTGAGCGTACATAGGTGAGTAAGTAACCGAACTGACCTAGGGTGCATACGGCATATTGCTGGCTTAAGTTAAGTCTGTCCCACATTGTATCCGCATTATCATTTGTTTTTCTGTTATCCGTTAAGAAAGCACTTGCAGCCACTAAATCATTATTTGGTATTCGAATATCTAACATAATTTCTACCTTACTCTTTAACTAGTAGGTAGATATTAACCAATAAAAAACTGTCAAATTGGTGATAATTGTTAGGTTAATGTCTTTTTTTGTACGAGGAGCTTTAGTTGAGTCTATTTGTTTTATTGAAGCTGAATAGTGTATTTGACAAGAATTATTATGTAAGACACTAACTTATTAGTTAATTTAACCACTTCTGAAGTTGTTGGATTGCGTAATTATATGTAACTTGTTGTTACATATAAGGAATGAGTAAGTGGCACAGCTTGTGCTATTTTTAATGCAATATTAAAAATACGGAAATACCCCATGCTTACTTTTTCTAAAACATTATTACTTTCTTCTGCTGTGATTATCACAACATTGTTAACGGCTTGTTCTGAGCCAGAGGCTAAGGAAGAAGATAAAGAAGTTGTCGCATTTGCTGTACCGGTAATGGTAGCGAGTATCGAACGTAAAGATATTTCGTCAAACTTTCATACAACGGCTACCTTAGAATCTCGTAATGAAGCTGAAATTATTACTCGAGTCACTGGTATTATTGAAGAGCTAAGTGTTGAAGAAGGGGACTTTGTTGAAAAGGGCCAACTCCTTGCTAAGGTTGATGCAAGACGTTATCAACTAGCACTTGATAAAGCCGAAGCTGAATTAGCGGGTCTTGAACAAGAATTAAAACGTTTATCTTTAATGGCTGAAAAGCAATTGGTGAGTGCACAAGCATCAGATAAATTGAAATATCAGCACCGAGCTGCAGTTGCTGCAAAGGAACTAGCGGCGTTAGATTTAAAAGATAGTCAAATCATTGCACCTATTTCAGGCTTTATTTCAGAACGTTTTATTAAAACAGGTCATTTTACTCAAGGTTACCAAAAATTATTCCATATTGTCGACCAATCAAGCCTGCAAGCGGTGGTTTATTTACCAGAGCATAAGCTGAGCTATGTTGAATTAGAGCAGCAAGCTTTATTACAATTTAGTGCACGCCAAGGTAAGCAGTTTGTTGCACAAGTACGTTCAATCTCTCCTGTAATCGACAGTCGTAGTGGTACGTTCAAAGTGATTTTGTCTATTGCTAATGAAGAGCTGCAATTAAAACCAGGTATGTTTGCCCAAATTGCACTGACTTTTGATACCCACAAAAATACGTTAACTATTCCAACAGATGCAATTATTACGCTTGATAATCAAAGTAAAGTTTATTTAGTAAAAGATAACAAAGCAGTAGAAGTGTCAATCAACAAAGGTTTTGTACAAGAGCAACTTACCGAGATAAGTGGCGAGCTACATGAAGGTGATAGTGTTGTGGTAAATGGCCATCATAATCTTAAAGCAAACGCTTTGGTCGAAATATTAAACGCTAAAACTAGTGATGATGACAGTCTTATTGATGAAGAAATAACTGAAACAGCTATTGCTAAAGCCACTAAATAGAGAATTGTAAGCATGAATATTTTGATTGATAGCTTGTTCTGTGTGGTTGCAAAAAACTCCGCAGCTACCGTATTTTTAATTTTTACCGTATTACTAATCAGTAGTGTAAATGTCATTGGAGCTTCATCATGAGTATTGTTGATGTAGCAATAAAACGTCCGGTAACAGTTTGGATGTTTACATTTGCCGTGATGCTTTTTGGTTTAGTGGGTTTATCTCGCCTTGCGGTTAATCTATTACCAGAACTTTCTTATCCTACGTTGACGGTACGAACTAACTATACCGGGGCGGCTCCGGCTGAAATAGAGCAACTAGTTACTAAACCTGTTGAAGAAGCTGTAGGTGTAGTCAAAGGTCTAAGAAAAATAAGTTCAGTATCTAAAGCTGGTCAGTCTGACGTATTACTTGAGTTTGAATGGGATGTTGCGATGGACATCACGAGCTTAGAAGTACGAGAAAAACTCGATCTTATTCGTTTACCCCTTGATGTACAAAAACCGTTAATTTTAAAATTCAATCCGTCTTTAGATCCTATTATTCGTTTGGGTTTACAAACATCTGATAATTCAGTTACCGGCTTAACCCAGCTTCGTACCTTTGCCGAATATGATGTGAAACGCCAATTAGAATCGCTACTTGGAGTGGCATCAGTAAAATTAGGCGGTGGCCTTGAACAAGAGTATCAGGTAGTTATTGATCAACATAAGTTGGCACAACTTAATTTAAGTAGCCAAGAGATCATTAATCGTATTAATGCAGAAAATATAAATATCTCAGCAGGTAAGTTAATTGAAGGCAATACGCAATATTTGGTGCGTACGTTGAATCAATTTACCAATATTAATCAAATTGGCGAATTGGTGGTTTATCGCGAAAACGATCAAATCATTACCCTAAACGATATTGCTAGCATTGTTGATGGTTACAAAGAACGTACCGATGTAACTCGAATTAATGCCGTTGAAGCCGTTGAATTAGCAATATATAAAGAAGGCGATGCTAATACTGTACAGGTAGCTCAACTCATAAATAATAAACTGGACGCCATTAATGAGTTATTAGGTGACCGTTATAAATTAACCGTGGTGTATGATCAATCGACTTTTATTAGCAATGCGATCAGTGAGGTAAAATCAGCAGCGATCATTGGTGGCTTGTTGGCTATGTTTATTTTATATCTCTTCTTACGATCTATTACGCCAACCTTGATCATTTCTCTATCAATCCCTGTCTCGGTCATTGCTACGTTTAATATGATGTATGCTAACGGCATAAGCCTTAATATTATGTCACTTGGCGGTATTGCTTTAGCAACAGGTCTGCTTGTTGATAATGCCATTGTAGTGCTTGAGAATATCGCGCGATATAAAGAGCAAGGGCTTAATGTTGTTGAAGCCGCTCGTAAAGGCACAAAAGAAGTGAGCGGGGCAATCATTGCTTCAACCTTGACTACTTTGGCGGTTTTTGTACCGTTAATATTTGTTGAAGGGGTTGCCGGACAATTATTTGCCGACCAAGCCATGACTGTTGCTTTTGCTTTAATTGCCTCATTAGTTGTCGCATTAACATTGATACCAATGTTAGCCTCAAGGCAGGCTTCTAAAGAATTAGAGCAAGACAATGAAGAATTCCCTCAAGAGCGGGTTAGTTTTAAAGCCTTGGTTTGGCATAAAAAAATCACTTACCTATTAGCTTTACCCCTTAAAGTGATTTTTGTTTGGCTACCAATGCTGGTCATGCGTATTGTTTTACTCAGTTTTCACGCTATTAATAAAGTGGCTTCATTTGTAATGAAACCGCTAACCGCTGGCTTTAATTATGTCTTTGAGCAGTTGGCTTCACTGTATAACAAGTTATTATCATTGTCTTTGAAACACGGTATCGTTACTTTGTTGTTCAGCTTAACGTTTGCTGGCTCTGCTTTTTTCATCTTACCTAAAATTGGCGTAGAGTTATTACCCCCGCTTGCACAAGGTGAGTTTTATCTTGAGCTTGAACTTGCACCGGGCACACCATTGGCAGTAACTGATAGCACCATCAATAAAATAGCTCAACACTTACAAAGTGATGAGCGTATTAAAAGTACCTACTCGTTAACAGGACGAGGTAGTTTGATGGCCAGTAATGCTGATAAAGGCGGTGAACATCAGGCTAGGTTACAAATAATGTTGCATGATAGCGAAAATGAACTGCAAGTAATGTCTGATATTAGGCAATACACTCAAAAACTTGTTGGCGCAACCACACAATTAAACCAACCTGAGTTATTTACTTTTAGCAAACCAATGAGCATAGAACTATCAAGTTATGATCTAAACCTTTTAACAACTTACTCTAACCAGCTAACCCAGTTGATGGAGCAAGATGCCCAGTTTGTTGATGTAGCTAACAGCCAGCGTAAAGGCCAACCAGAATTAGCCATCCACTTTAATCAACAAAAAATTGCCCAATTAGGCTTAAATGCACCTGATATCGCCAGACTTGTTGCGGTTAAAATAGGCGGTAATATAGCGAGTAAATATACCTTACTTGACCGCAAGATAGATATATTGGTACGTAGTGATGAAAAGCAACGAGACTCCATTGGTGACTTAAGAGAGCTTGTGGTTAACCCGAATGACAATTTCCCTATCACGCTCGATAGTATCAGTAATATTGTTGAAACAGTCGGTCCTGCTCAAATCAATCGCATTAACCAGCAGCGTGTTGCCGTCATCAGTTCCAATATAGGCATGGGTGATCAAAATAGTGCGTTAGCGAAGGCAAATGAGTTAATTAAAAAGTTAAAACTTCCTTTAACCGTAATACCCACTTTTGGTGGTCAAAGTGAAGAAATGCAACAGTCCTTTAATTCCATGTTGATGGCATTAAGCTTGGCGGTATTTTTAGTCTACTTGGTCATGGCCTCTCAGTTTGAATCCTTATTACAACCCTTATTAATTTTGTTCAGTGTGCCGTTAGCAGGTGTTGGATCTATTTATGGATTATATTTTTTCGGCAGTAATATCAGTGTTATCGTCTTTATTGGTTTGATTATGTTATCGGGCATTGTTGTCAATAATGCGATTGTGTTATTGGATCGAATTAATCAATTACGTGAAGAAGGTTTAGATAAATCTACTTCAATAAAACAAGCCGCAGAGTCTAGGCTGCGTCCGATAATAATGACGACACTGACCACAGCGCTTGGTTTATTACCTATGGCGTTAGGCATGGGCGAAGGGGCTGAGCTGAGAACGCCTATGGCAATTACAGTCATTAGTGGTTTACTGTGTTCAACGTTACTAACATTAATTGTATTACCGGTACTTTATCAATTATTTGACCATAAAAAGTTTGCCTCGTTAAGCAGTGAAGGTGATAAAGACTCAAAAGGCAATGGCATTAGTAATAAGCTTGGAATCAACCCATCAGCGGAGCCACAAAATGTCTAATAGCAAGTTGAACTTAACGGCACTGGCTATTAGGAAGCCCGTGACTACATTGATGCTCTGTTTAACTATGTTGATGATGGGCATGGCTGCTACTCAGCTATTGCCTTTAGAAAAGTGGCCAGGTATCGACATTCCTGAAATGATGATAAGTGCGCCATATCAAGCATCAACTCCAGCAGAAGTTGAACGTTTAGTGACTAAGCCGCTTGAAGAAGCGCTGGCAACAATGGGGGGAATACAGCGACTTAGCTCTACCTCAACAGAGCATGGAGCCGAAATAGGTATTGAGGTTGAATGGGAAAGTAGTTTGACGGGTAAAGCGATAGAAGCGCGGGAAAAAATTGATGCGATTCGTCATTTATTGCCGGAAGATTTACAGCGTGTCTTTGTTTATCAATTCTCAACCGCGGATATGCCTATTTTAACACTGCGTATTTCGAGTGAACGTGAATTACAAAATAGTTTTCAGCTACTTAATAATTATTTGAAAAAACCACTTGAGCGTATGCAAGGAGTCTCAAAAGTTGAGCTTTATGGGGTTGATCAAAGGCAAATATCTATCCGTTTATTAAGTGAACGAGTGGCAAGTCATAATGTTGATATTCTCGAATTAACTCAGTTACTTCAAGCACATAACTTTACTATTAATGCTGGCTCATTGAAGTCAGCAACTAACTCCATTCGTATCAGCCCTAAAGGTGAATTTACCGAGCTAAATGATATTAGAGAGTTGATGGTTAAAGATAATGTTTACCTTGGCGATGTAGCTGAAGTTCTTTTTGAACAACCAGAAAGAGTTGATGGTCGGCATTTAGATAGAAGTTACGCTATTGGTGTGAATATTTTTAAAGAGTCTAGTGCTAACCTCGTTGATGTTGCTGGTCGAGTGGTTATTGCGGTTGATGAAATATCGCAAAGCCCTCAGTTTAGTGGCATTAATATTTTTATGATGGAGGATCAGGCGAAAGGGGTGACTGACTCTTTAGCTGACTTATTAATGGCGGGTGCCATTGGTGCCGCTTTATCCTTTATTGTGTTATTCCTCTTTCTTCGAAACACTACGGCAACGGTTTTAGTGGTTGCTTCAGTGCCTTTCTCAATTTGTATCACCTTGGCGGTAATGTACTTTTTAGGTTATTCACTCAATATTCTTTCTATGATGGGTCTGTTATTAGCTGTAGGTATGTTGGTTGATAACTCTGTTGTAATTACGGAGTCAATCGCTGCAGAGCATAGGAATAATCCAGCAAGTACTAAGCAAGAAAAAATTAAAAACATATTAGCTGGCGTTGATAAAGTATCGCTCGCGGTAATGACAGGTACGTTAACGACTATGATAGTATTTTTGCCTAATATCATTGGTGAAAAGGTAGAGCTGACTGTTTTCTTAGAGCATGTCGCTATTGCCATTTGTATTTCATTAGCGGCATCGTTATTGATAGCTAAAACGTTACTACCCTTATGTTTATCTAGAATGCCGTTGGAGAGTCTGACCGCAAAATCAAGCCAAAATAAAGTAAAAAAACTGGCTGACCCAGCGACTGATAAGGAGCTAAATAAAAAGAATAGTGATACTACTCAAAAGGGAAGTGCGCGCTATAAAAAAAGTCTGGCATGGATCCTAGCCCACCCTAGAATTACCGGGTTTTGTGCGTTATTGATTTTAGCGAGCTCTGCTATTCCTATGGGAGTAATTACCTCTGATAATAATGACAATCAAGACGGCACACGTTTGTTCATGCGTTATCACGTTGAGGGGCAGTTCCCGGTTGAACATGTAGAAGCTATGGTCAACCGTATGGAAGACTACTTGTATAAAAACAAGGAAGAGTTTTATATCGAATCTGTATATAGCTACTACAGCGGAGAACGTGCTTCTTCGACTTTATTGCTCAAAGAGAGTCGTGATATCTCAATGAACGATTTAAAAGAGCGCATTAGAAAAAACTTACCGGTATTTGCTGAAGCTAAACCAGATTTCGGTTGGCAGAGTGCTAAAAGTGGTGGTGTTAGTGTCACTCTATTGGGCGCTTCAACTGAAAAGTTGATGACACTATCGGACCAAATCGTGCCGATTCTTTCTCATGTAGATGGTTTAACGGATGTAAAAAGTGACGTATCTCAACATCAAAAAGAAATGGTGGTGGTAATAGACCGTTTTAAAGCAAACCAATTAGGACTTGATTCTAAACAAGTCGCGCAAATAGTTGGTACTGCATTAAGAGGGCTTGAATTACGTAGTTTCCGTCATGATCCCAATGGTGAAGTAAAAATTCGTTTACTTTACGATGAAAAATTGAAGTACTCCTTAAATCGATTAAAAAAATTACCTATTACTGAAATTGATGGTCAGAGTATTAGTCTAGAAAGTGTTGCTCAATTTCATGTTCAGCCAAGGCTCTCAGCAATTTATCGTGAAGAACGACAAACAGCATTAACGATAGGGGCCAACATGAATGAAATAACCATGGAGCAAGCCCAAAGGCGTATTGAAAAAGCAATGGAAACCTTGAACCTACCAGCAGGGTACACTTGGAAATTAGGGCGCGGTTTTAATCGTCAGCAGCAAGAGCAGGATATTATGTTGGTGAATATGCTACTTGCCTTGGCGATGATTTATATCGTTATGGCAGCTTTATTTGAGTCGTTATTGTTACCTGCAGCAATCATTAGCTCTATTCTTTATTCTATTGTGGGTGTCTTCTGGTTTTTCTTACTTACTGGTAGCAGTATGTCGGTGATGGGCATGATTGGGATTTTGATATTAATGGGCATAGTAGTAAATAATGGTATTGTGTTAATTGATCAAATAAATCAGATGTCGCCCAAAATAGATGAGTTAGAAGAAGTGATTGTCGATATATGTATTACACGACTACGTCCAGTATTAATGACAGTGGCTACGACAGTGTTGGGCATGGTGCCACTTGCACTAGGCTCAACTCAAATCGGTGGTGATGGTCCATCTTATGCGCCGCTAGCTGTGGCAATCATTGGCGGTTTAACTTTCTCAACAGTGACTAGTTTATATCTGGTTCCGTGGTGCTACTTGATGTTCAGTAGGCTAGCTAGGAATTCAAGCATTGGCTTTAATAAAGCTAATACCTTTGCCAAACGCATTGCTAAAGTGTAATGATACGGTTAAATAATTTATAGGTAATAATGGAGGAAGCCAGTAATGTATTGGTTTTAATGGCTTTTTTATTTGTTTTAGAGGTAGCTATAGGTTTTTCTCAGCTTCTGCTTGTTCTCTACGTTTAGCTTCTTCAATACGCCACTTTTGTAATTCAGCGTAATAGTGATCCCATACGCAAGGATTACAGGCACCACCACCACAACAATCATCATCTGCTGGGGCTATTGGTTTTTCATGGGAATTCGACATATGCTTTGTTAACTCAAAATAAGTGAAATTTTTACTAAATTTATGACCCTAGAATAACAAAAAAGCTCTGCAATTGCAGAGCTTTTATTTATTCAGAATAGAGTGTTAACTAGCCAAGTTCAGCTAACTTGTGCTCTAAATAATGAATATTAGCACCGCCATTAACAAAGCCTTGATCCTGTCTCTTATACACATCTGACGCTGCCGACGAAGAGGATAGTGTAGAT
>CAJXRC010000004.1 GCA_913058405.1 uncultured Colwellia sp.
GAGATCTAGTACGGTCTCGTGGGCTCGGAGATGTGTATAAGAGACAGCATTTATTATGCTTATCCTGATTCAGCTCAAACTGACAGTACAAATGAATATGATTTTGGTGAAGTCTATGGCTCATTAAGCTACTCATACTTTTCAGTTTCTGCCAACTATGGTGTGAATAATGATGATGGTGCTGAATGGGCTGATAGCGCACTATATATTTCTGCTGACGCTGAGTTTGAAGTAGCTGAAGGCTTAACTTTAGCGCTACATATTGGTGATTACTCTTTTGATGATGATTACAAAAATGACGATTATAGCGACTACGGTGTAAGCTTAAGCAAAGATGGTTTCACTTTCGCGGTATCAGATACTGATATGGATAACGATGACCTGAAATTTACTGTTTCGTATTCTATCGATATCGATTTATAAAATCGTTTTTTGTGCTGCTTTTTTGATAAACAGCTGAATAAATAGTCAAAGACTTTGAGGTGGACCTGAGTTATAGTGGTGCACCTCTTTTAGTTAACAGTGAAAAACTATGTCAAAATGGATTATGACAAACAATTTTCTTGTAAAGTTTAAGCAATTATCTTTTGCTTTTGCGCTTACCTTTATCACCTTATTTACTCTGAGTAGCTTCTCAGACAATCAAAACATTCAAGCCAAGCTACTAACCTCATGTATGGCTGTTGAATCTAACTTGCCCATGAACAACATAAATCATCCTTGTCATACCACTAGTATGTCTAGTAAAAGCTGGATATCTTGGTTATCAGGTGAAAGTAAATCTACGCATTTACATTTTTTAGATTTAGTAGAGCTTATTCATTATAGCTTCCATTAAAACAACTTTAGCTTTTATCATTCAAAGCAGCATAAAAAACACTTTCAAAAGTGTTGCAGCTGCTTTTTTTGGTGTGCAAAATGAAAGTAACCGTAAGCGAGATTTCTCTGAAGGTCGACTATCCCACTTTATTATTGCAGGTATCATCGCTGTATTGATTTTTATAGGGTGTTTAATAGCGGTAGTCAGCTTAGTTATACCGAGCTAGCCCTCTATAATTTCTATCTATCAGTGTAAAAATATTATTTATAAAGCGCTAATACTTCTTTAACCTTTACTCGCCCTTTTCCTTTTGGACTAATTGAACGCTGTACTTGAAAAAACTCTCGTTTATCCGCATTTTTATAAAGTTCACGAGTAAAATCTACATGATGATTAGAGATAATAGTAGCAACACCTTGTTGCTTTGCTTTTTCAGCGCAAGCCACTAATCGGATCTGATCTTCATCTGTAAATGAATTACCAGCATAAGCGGTAAAATTAGACGTTCTATTGATTGGAGAGTAAGGTGGATCACAATAAATAACATCATCACTTTTAATTTGAGTGAATGCTGTTTCAAAGTCCCCCTGAAGAAACGTTGCTCTTTGAGCTTTTTTTGAGAAAAACTCCAGCTCCGCTTTCGGGAAGTATGGATGTTTATATCGTCCAAACGGTACATTGTAGCCGCCACTTTTATTATAGCGGCATAATCCATTGTAACCATGTCTATTTAGATACAAGAAGAGTAATGAACGTTGATACGAATCCTTAGATTCGTTGAACTGCATACGTAACTCGTAATACTTTTCTGCGTGGTTATAATCACCAGTAAAGTATCGTTGAGCATCTGCAATAAATTGTGAAGATTGATTTTTGATGATATTAAATAGAGCAATGAGATCTTTGTTCATATCAATTAACAGATATTCATCAAAGTCTACATTCAAGAAAACAGAGCCTCCGCCAACAAAAGGTTCGACTAGTCTTGTTTTACCTTTTACAGGCAAAACGTTTAGGATTTCACCTACAACTCTTTTTTTGCCACCCGCCCATTTTAAGGGTGATCGCATATCAGTTTGCAATGTATCTTTACTCACTCTAGACCTTATTGCCAATACTGTAATTTATGCTGGCGTTATTTTCTGAAGAATAATAGCAGTTGTAATCTTTCGCCTAGATCTTAGCAGGAACAAAGTATACAAGTCTAATACCAAGTTGATTAAGTTCTTTCCCACTCAGCGAGAATTAAAAGGCTTAGAGGCAAGACATTGATTGAAGAGAATGGTTATTCCCTTGTCAAAATCAATAACGCCGCATGTAAGCCTTTTAAATTCGCCCTTTGGGAGCTTGTTTAACGCTCATTAACATCGTTAAATTTATTCGATTTAGAATGACTAGACCTAAACAAATTTGCCTTGTTATTGAACATCAAACACAGCTCTGAGTTGGGAAGAAATTTAATCAAATTGGTATAATATCAAAGGTATTGAATAATAAAAAATTACCTTCTTCAACTTTGCTTGTTCTTTACTCTTATTGCTATAGAGCTAAGCTATGGTCTACTTAATCATTTAAGGGCGGATTGTAGCTTGAATTATCGCTTAAAGGTATTAATTTCGTTGATAACTGACGAAATTGACTTGACCCAAGGTTTGCGTTCAATCAGTTGTATAGGTAACGATTGAATTATTGACTTTGCTTGTGCTTTATTTGCAAAGGCTTTTGTTGTGATAACGGTGAAATCTTTCCCGCTAAGTTGTTTCTGGTAGCTATGAAGGTTTTCGTCAGGGTAAAGTGATAAAAATCGTTCTGCTAATTTGTTATCTGAAAACCCAGCAATTTGAATAACATAACCCTTGTCAAATTCTTCTGATTTGGTTTGATAATAACTATTACTGATCTCGGCGCTATGGTTCTGGATAACCATTTCTTTATCTGCGTTATCTATAACTTTAACAGTAATTTTGTTATCTGCGGCCGCTAATGCTTGAAGAACATCACCAGCTTCAGCAGGTTTTTTTTTACTGAGGCTAACTAGCTGATTAGTCATTAAAGCATGGTTAATCTCTTCGCTCGTTGCTTGTACTGTACCTGATGATTTACTCGCGTGAGTCGATTGCTCAATCAGAGAAGACTTTTGTTTCTTTTGCATTGTTCTTGTATTTTCATTGCCCAAAACACCATTTGAAATAGGCAATAATAACCCCTGAGAAGTTTGACCTTCAAGCACTGTTTGCTCTTTTGTATTAAACGTCTGCTTATTTATATCTTCAGCTATTATTGAATAAACCCAGATGAGTGCAACAGCAATAATTATAAGAGCACTCGCCAAACTGAGCTTTTGCCATAAAGCTAAGGGGCTAACACTTTTTTCGAGCGTCATTTTTTTATCATCTAAGCTAACCACTTGACCAGATTCGGCATCAATGACTACCATTTTATTCTTGAAAAGACTTTTATTAGTCGCCAATTGTTGTGCAGCTTCAGTTAAACCAAAAAGCACTACATTAATTGTTAATTTACTTTTTTTAGCCAAGTTAACTAATTGAGATAATTCATATTTAACTTGTAATGAAAGTGCATGAGCGTGGTCTATAACAATAGAAATAGCTTCACCATGTTGCTTGGCAAAACGTAAAACACTTACCGCTAGCGATTGCTCAGGATCAAATAAAGCATTTACAAATAATTGTTCAATTAATCGACATCGCATCTGAATATCGTTTAATTTGGAAGAAGCTGCAACAAAAGCAACATTGATATGATTATCTGGAGTATCAAGTTGGATAGCACTTGGCTTACCATTTGAAAGACTGACTAAAAATTGACTCGCCAACTGTGAATATTGTTCAGTATGGTCAGCAATGACTAAAACCGCTTGTTTCGAAAAACGTAAGTTATAATCAATCCGTGCAGTGACGCTGATAGCTATACTTCCATCCGCAGATGTAGATTCACTCTCAGTTAGTCTTTGTGTTGATTGATATGTTGAACGAGAGTTTGCAGATGCAGACATGCTTAGTCCTTTCTATTCTTTAAAGTTTTCTCGTAGATCGTATGCCTACGAGAAAAGGTAATTATAGAATTTCTTGAAGCGTATCTTGTGTGACATCGTCACGAATTTCAGATTGCCCAATAGCTGTTGGTATTATAAACCTTAGCTTGCCGGCAATATTTTTTTTGTCTCGACGCATATGACGAATAAATTCAGCGAAGCCCATATTTTGAGGAGCTATTATGGGTAAATCAAACGCTGCAATCAATCCTTCAATTCGTCGAAGTTCTGACACTTCAAGCAAATTCATTGCTACTGCTAATTTAGCAGCAAGTACCATGCCAGTAGCAACAGCTTCTCCATGTAGCCATTTGCCATAACCTTGCTCGGCTTCAATAGCATGACCAAAAGTATGACCAAGATTGAGCAATGCTCTTACACCTGACTCTTTCTCATCACTCGCAACAATATCAGCTTTACATTGACAACACTTTTCTATCATTTGTGCTAAAACGTGTTTGTCACCTGATTTAATCGCTGACATGTTATCTTCAAGCCAGATAAAAAAGTCTTTATCGCCTAAAATACCATACTTAATAACTTCAGCCATGCCTGCATTAAACTCACGAACAGGTAAAGTTGTAAGGCTATCAATATCGATAAATACCGCTTTAGGCTGATAAAATGCACCCACCATATTTTTACCTAATGGGTGATTTACCGCTGTTTTTCCACCGACAGATGAATCAACTTGTGAAAGAAGCGTTGTCGGGATTTGTATAAAATCAATACCACGCTGATAACATGCTGCAGCAAAACCGGTTATATCACCGATGACCCCGCCACCTAACGCAATTAAAGTTGAATCTCTGCCGTGCTCATATTTAAGCAAGTGGGACATGATAACTTCAAAGTTAGCTAAGTTTTTCTCAGCTTCTCCATCGGGGAGTATTACTTCATCTACTTCAAAGTCAGTTAACTTTGCTTTTAATGAGTCTAGATATAACGGTGCAACTATATCATTAGTTACAATACACACGCGTTTAGCGCGAATATGAGATGAAAGCAGGTCTGTTTTGCTTATCAGACCTGTATCAATATAGATAGGATAACTACGTTCGCCTAGTTCAAGATTTAGAATTGCCATATTAAGGTACTACTAGACTCCAACGCAGATTAAATTTAAAAGTCGAGTCGCTCTATAATTTTATGAGCTACAACTTTGGCGCTTTGATCATCGGTTTGCACGATAATATCAGCGATATCTTCATAAAGTGGGTTACGTTCAACAGCTAAATTTTCTAGAACTGTACGCGGCTCTTCAGATGTTTGTAAAAGCGGACGACGACGATCTCTTTGTGTACGAGCGACTTGTTTATCGATTGTAGTTTCAAGATATACAACAATGCCACGAGCAGATAAATGATTACGGACATTAGTGCTAATTACTGAGCCACCACCTGTCGCTAATACAATACCGTGCTTTTCACTCAAGTCTTCGATGACCGTTTCTTCTCTTTTGCGGAAACCTTCTTCACCTTCAAGATCAAAAACCCAAGCGATGTCTGCTCCTGTACGACGCTCTATTTCCTGATCAGAGTCAAAAAACTCAAGATGTAATCGGTCTGCTATTTCTCTACCGATAGTGCTTTTACCAGCACCCATAGGGCCTATAAGGAATATGTTACGTTTTTCTGCCATTAGATTTACTTAATACTCGTTGGGTTAACAGAACAGTCAAAAGTCTAAATACTGTGAAATTGAGCTTTTGACGCAAAAGAGGTCTCCCTCGGAAATTTCAAGGGCGTAATTATCGCAAGTCTTGAGCATAAATTGCAAGCAACAATAGTGATATCTTAGTTAAAAACTCTCTTATTAAAATAAAAAATCCACTAAATGGTGAAAAATCACAGCATTTAATGGATTTTCTTCGGATATGATCTAAAAATGATCAGTTACAATTCTCGGTGTAACAAAGATGAGCAATTCTTTTTTCTCATTTAACTGACTTGAGTTTCTAAACAACCAACCGAAGTAAGGAATATCACCTAAAACAGGAATTTTAGAAACTGTACTGATGATTGCTTGTTGATAAATACCACCGAGTACAATAGTCTCGCCGTTATTAACCAAAACCTGAGTGCCAATACGCTGGGTATCAATCGCTGGTGCAAGACCACTAGTGATATCCGAAATTGTATCTTGTGTTACGACTAAGTCTAAGATTATTTTATCATCAGGGGTTATGTGCGGTGTTACCGTTAAACTTAATACAGCTTTTTTGAATTGAGTTGCAGTTGCACCACTTGAGGCAGCTTCCTGGTAAGGGATCTCAACACCTTGCTCTATGTAAGCTTCCTTTTGGTTGGCTGTAGTAATACGCGGGCTAGCAATGACTTCACCCTTATTTTCTTTCTCCAGAGCAGAAAGCTCTAAATCTAGAATAGTACCATTTGCTAGACGAGCAACCTGAAAAGCAATTGTACCTGCAGCATTAGCCACTGGTAGATTGACATTTAGCCCATCGCCGACAGAAGGAACTTGACCCACTCCGGGAGTGGTTACCCCTCTTGTACCGTTGGCACTACTAGCCCCTTCGATACTACCTGAAGTTGCAAACTCACCATCGGTGTTAGTGACTCCCCAACGAATACCAAGCTCTTCGTTCATGTTATCTTTGACTGTTACCATTCTAGCCTCAATAACAACTTGTCGAACAGGAACATCAAGGATAGTAATCATTCGTTTGATATCTTCAATACTCTTTGCTGTATCGCGTATTAAAAGTGTATTAGTACGTTCATCAACCGACACACTACCGCGAGCAGATAAAATGCTAGTATCTTCATTTTTAATCAGTTCTGAAAACTCGGTTGCTTTTGCATAGTTAATCTGAAGATATTCTGAATATAAAGTGGCTAACTCTTCCACTTGCTGTTTTGCTTGTAAGGTTTGCGCTTCGCGTGCCGCTAGTTCATCACTCGGAGCAACCATTAGGATATTACCTTGCATGCGCTTATCTAAGCCCTTCACTTTTAAGATAATACTCAGTGCTTGGTCCCAAGGCACGCCATCCAAACGCAGCGTGATATTGCCGGTCACGGTATCACTGATAATTAAATTAAATTCATTGTAATCAGCAATTATCTGTAAAACTGTTCGAACAGGAATATCCTGGAAGCTTAATGAAATACTACGACCAGTAAAGTCATCAGTGTCCCCTAAATAGGTAGGCGCTTTCTCAGGTTTTTTCTTTACCGTTAAGATGAATAAATTTTCTTCTTGTTTTTGAGTAAAAATAAAGTCACTTTCAACATCAATAACTAAGCGTGCATTTCGCCCCTCTTTAAACGTTTCAATACTGGTAACGAGTGTTCCAAAGTCAGTAACATCTAACTTATAAAGCAAGTCGTCAATAATTTCAGTATTGTGAAATTCGACATTCAACTTACCTAATTTGTCATTAACATCAGCAGCTAGCATGCTGTCTTTTAGATAAACTAATATTTGTCCTTCATTATCTTGATTCAATCTAAAGTCGATTGACTCGATATAGTTAATAAAGTCATCGCCTGCTGGACTTAATGTTTCAACAACGTCAGCCGCCTGGCCAGTGTTAAAAGTAATAGAAAATTCAGTTTCGTTATTCAACGAAACATCAAAAACAGCAAGTTTTTCTAAACTAATTAATGCGACAACTTTACCCGTCGTAGCATCCAAGTTGATCTCTTTTACACCAGCATGATCAACTAAAGTATTTTTTATATCTTTACCAAAAGTATTGGCGTCAAATGTCACTTCTACAAAAGCAGGCGTCATTGAGGTTTTAACTACGGGTAAAGCAGTGATCTTTTCTGTAAAGCTGAACACCAATACAATTTGATCACTTTGAATAGTGTTATATGAGATACCAACCAATTCATTATTATTGATAAAAGTATCATTACTAGCAGCATTTACCGAAAACGATAACATAAACATGGAAAATAAAAATAGTCTAACAAGCGATAGCTCTTTAATAGCAGTAAGGCCTTTATAATTTTTAGTTTGATTAAATAGCATTATTTATTCCTTTACTTATTTGACTCTTCAGATTGTACAATATTTAAAGTAGCTTCACGCTCTACCCAACATCCTGCACCATCTGGAGCTAATTCAATGATTTTCACTGCTTTTGCACTCACTTGTGTAATTCGGCCATTATATAAACCAAGATAATTTCCTAGAGCAACGCGATGTAAACTGAGATCTGAAGCTTCAAGTAAAGCCCATAACATACTCGCATCACCTAAGGTGCCGCGCATCGTTAAATCACTTAAAGCATACTTTTCTAGCGGTTGTTTTCGACGGTTAGTATCGGGACTTAAGCATCCTGCCATTTGTTGCATTTTTTGCTGAATAGCTTCAGGCCTTGGTAATACAAAGGGACTACGTAGGTCATCAGCTGAATAAGCAATGTGGTTAAAAGGGTTGACCTCAGGCATAGGGTCAATGTAATTAGTCGTTGTTGCTTTAACTTGAGCCATGTGAGTTTTTATTTCGGTAGTATCATCAAAACATCCCGAAACCAAAGTGAGAGCAATGATACTGAGAAACATTTTTATCAACATTTGTTGAAATTTTATCATTTGGCTGCCACCTCTTTATAACGATACGTTTTAGCTTGTAACTTTAGATTCAAGACATCATCATCGCTTTGTGAAATTTTTATCTTAAAATCGTGTAAGGTCACAATTCTTGGTAAGCCTGCTATTTTACTGACAAACTGACCAAACGAGTGATAAGGTCCTATTACTTCAATATCAATCGGTAATTCAATATAAATTGCTTTACTTATCTCTGGTTGCCATTCTAACTTCACAAAATCAAGACCACTCGTTGTACCTACAAAGGTAATATCATCTAGCAGACCTGGAATCTCATGACTATTGGGTAAACTACGTAATTGATTAGCAAAAGTATCTTCGGCTTCAATCATTTGAGCACGAAATAAATCTAAATTAGCAGCAATATGATATTTAGCACGATAGGATTCTTTTAGGGTCGTCTCTTCGTAGAAGGAACGATCAAGTTGATCCATTTTATCACTAATTAAACCTATATAACCTAAAAACCCGACCATTACGGCTAGAAAAATAGCTAAAAGCAACTTTGCTGCTGCAGGCCATTGGCCTATATTTTCAAGTTCTAAATTGTCAAACTGGGATGCATCAAATTTCATTATTTGCTCCCTTTCTTAGCATCATCTAAACCTTTGATTTTCACTTTCATTTTGAAGCTGCTAAGTAATTTAGGCGAGCCGTCATCAGCCGTAATCGACTCTGGAGTAGCATCCACAAACAAATCGGATAACTCAACCGCACGAATCATATTAGCTAAATGGTTATTTGATTCACTCTTGCCAGTTAGCTGTAAAGTATTTCCTCGCTTTTCTAGCTCAATTATATAAATACCATTAGGGATGATTTTTGCTATTTCATCCAGTACTTGCGTACCCACATTACGACTACGTTGTAATTGCTCAACAACATTGATTCGTTTTTGTAATGCCAATTTTTTCGCGTTTAACGTTTTTATTTCGCTAATTTGAATATCAAGTTGTGCAATTTCATTCTTCAAATATTGATTCTTACTATTTTGGCCATCGATATGAGTTTGATAATAAAAATTAACCGCTAAAATCAATGCTAAGGTAAATAAACCAACTGCAGATAATAGGGTGAAATATTCTTTTTGTTGGGCCTTTAACGCTGCTTCTCGCCAAGGGAGTAGGTTTATATGTGCCATGGGGTAAAACTCCTTAAGGCTAAACCTGTTGCCACCATTAGTTGGGGAGCAACATTTGCAAGTTCATCTTGCTCAATGAGTTCACCATACGACATGTCATTAAATGGATTAGCAATAACGGTATGTATTCCTAACTCTTCTGTAAGTAAACTTTCAATGCCTTCTAACGCCGCCGTACCGCCAGAAATTAATAAATAGTCAACTTTTTCTTGACCGCTAGTCGTTAAAAACATTTGAATTGCACGACGTATTTGCTGCATTAGTACAGTATGAAAAGGGGCCAACACTTCAAAAGTATAATTTGGAGGTAAGTCGTTAGATGTTTTTGCTTCTTCGGCCTGTTCAAAGGATTTATTATAATAAGAAACAATAGAACGTGTATATTGCTCTCCTCCAAACATTTGGTCACGACTATAAATGTGCTTGCCCGCATCAGTTGCAGAGAAAAGTGTCACTGTTGAGCCAATATCAACAATCGCTACGACTTTATCTTTCGCGTCATCAGGCAGCTGAGTTAGACATAAATCATAAGCACGACCAACAGCATAAGACTCAACATCAATAACTTTGGCATGAAAGTCACCAGCATCAAGTGCTGCAACGCGTGCTTCAATCGACTCTGTACGAGCGGCACTGAGTAAAACGTTGACTTTACTGGGGTCTGATTCGTTAACATCCAAGGTTTCAAAGTCTAAACTGACTTCATCAAGTGGGAACGGGATAAGACTATCTGCTTCAATTTCAATTTGGCTTGCAAGCTCATCTTCGGTCAAAGCAACATCCATATAAATCAACTTTGTGATAACGGTTTGCCCTGACACGGCAGCAGCGGCATCAGTCGCTTTTGCAGAGATTTTTTTTCTAAGTTTAGCTATAACGATACCAACGGCTTCGATATCTTGAATCTCACGGTCAACAACCGAACCTCTAGGCATTGGCTCAATTGCGAAATCTTCAATTACAAAGCCATCACTTCCCTGACCTAACAGTACAGCTTTTGCAGAATGAGAACCAATATCGATCCCCACCATCATAGAATTTTTCTTTTTCCATAGTTTGTCTAGCATAACGACCTACAATTTTATTTTTGTAATTATTTTAGACGCAAAATACGCATAAATACATTTATTACATGCTTTTACACGATATACTAGTACTATCTTACATTTTTATCCACCAATTGGTCTTTTGCTGTGTTGTCAATCAAAAATTTATTAAAAGTCAGCCTGATACTGTTAATTTTAGTCTCAATTGCTGTTTATAGTTTATATCTTTCAATGCGCTCAGAATTACCGAGTGTTGAATCACTAAAAGACTTGCATTGGCAAACACCATTACAAATTTATAGTCGTGATGGTTTGTTAATTTCTCAATTTGGGGAAAAAAAGCGTACTCCATTAACATTAGAGCAAGTACCTCAGCAACTTATTGATGCCTTATTAGCGACAGAAGACGACCGTTTTTATTTACATTTTGGGGTTGATCCAATAGGCATGGGGCGGGCAATACTTGGTAAGTTAATGGGTCAAGATAAAGGTGGTGCTAGTACCATCACGATGCAAGTAGCTCGTAATTTTTTCTTAACTCGTGAAGTCACTTACACACGTAAAATTCGTGAAATATTCTTATCCTTTCACATTGAAAACTTACTGAGTAAAGATGAAATATTAATGTTATACATTAATAAAATTGAATTAGGTCATCGGGCATTTGGCTTTGGTGCCGCTGCGCAAGTATATTACGGTAAAGAGATAAACGAACTTACCCTTGCTCAAATTGCCGTACTAGCTGGTTTGCCTAAAGCTCCATCAACATTAAACCCTATTCGTTCACCTAAACGCGCTAAAGCTCGCCGCTCTGTTGTTCTACAACGTATGTTAGTCAGTGGTTATATTTCAGACCTACAATATCAAACAGCAAAAAATGCACCAATCACTGGAAAAAAACATGGTGCGGAAATTGAATTGAATGCTCCCTATATTGCTGAAATGGCTCATAATGAAGTACTTAAGCGCTACGGGAAAGAAAAAGCTTATTCCGAAGGCTACAAAGTATTTACCACGGTAACAGCAAAGTTACAAACGGCTGCAGAAGAAGCTCTGGTAAATAATTTATTAAATTATGATCAACGCCACGGCTATCGTGGACCTATCACTTCACTTAGACCTCAGCAAATAGCAACTCAGGATGCTTCTGAAAAAACAGTAATACCATTATCTCAAGAAGAGCTAACTAAAGCCTTTTCTGATGCTATGTATTATCAAATGCTCGTTCCAGCTATAGTCGTTGCGGTTGAAGAAAAATCAGTCAGTATTCAATTGCGTAATCAAGAGACAGCAGCCATTGAGTGGCAAGGTTTAGCTTGGGCCAGACCTTATATCAATGACCAAAAACAAGGTCAGCCGCCTAAAGCAGCAAAAGATATTCTTAAATACGGTGATGTCATTTTAGTTAGTAAAATGAACGATGATAATTACCGCCTTGGGCAACTTCCAAACGCTAGTGCGGCTATCATATCTTTATCTCCGGATGATGGTGCAATCAAAGCCGCTGTTGGCGGCTTTAGCTTCAAACAAAGTCAATTTAATCGAGTTACGCAAGCTAAACGTCAAGTAGGTTCGAATATTAAACCTTTCATTTACTCTGCAGCTCTAGAGCATGGGTTTACGTTAGCTTCACTAGTGAATGATGCACCGATAAACCAGTGGGATAAAAGTTCAGGCGTTGTTTGGCGACCTAGAAACTCCCCTGAAAAATATGTGGGTCTATTGAGAGTTAGACTGGCATTAGCACAATCAAAAAATGTAATAGCGGTACGATTATTAAAAAGTATCGGTGTTACCAATACCATAAAACACTTAACTGGCTTTGGCTTTAATGCTGCCGATTTACCACGCAGTGAAACATTAGCACTTGGCTCTGCCTCATTAACACCGTTAGAAGTCGCCACAGGTTTTGCTGCCTTTGCTAATGGCGGATTTTTAGTAGAACCTTATCTAATCGAGCGTATTGAAAATAGTGATGGCGAAATCATTTATCAAGCAGATCCCGCCATAGCTTGTGACCCATGCATGCAAACTAATTCATTAGATGATACTGAAAAAGCACTTGATTTAATTAGTAGTAAAGATTTCGATCTCAATACAACAATTGAAGATGAACAGTTACCGGAAGAAACTATAATTGCTCAAGCCATTGAAATTAAACAAGCGAATCGCATTATCAGTCCGCAAAATGCTTTTTTAATCACGCAAGCACTTAATAGTGTTATATGGGGAGCAGATTGGTCTGCTAAGCATAGCTGGCAAGGTACAGGTTGGCGAGCTAGAACACTAAAGCGTCGTGATATTGCCGGTAAAACAGGTACCACCAACGAAGCAAAAGATGCTTGGTTTTCTGGATACAGTCGAAATATAGTCACCACCTCATGGATAGGTTTTGATGATCCTAGGCATATTCTCGGCCAATCGGTTTATAATAATAACTTAGGTAAAAATCAAACAACGGGTAATGAATTCGGTGCTAAGTCAGCGCAACCGGCATGGATTGATTTTATGCGTATTGCGCTTGCTGAAACTGAGCCAGAAGCATTTCAGCCTCCCGTGGATATTGTCTCTGTTCGAATTGATAAGACAACAGGAAAACTAACCACTAAAACGGATAAAAGCAGTCAATTTGAATATTTCCGTTTAGGGAAAGTACCAACAGAATATGTTACTGAAGATAACAGTAGTGAAATATTATCTGGTGAACAACAACAGGAAGAAGAAGAGTTGTTTTAGCCGCAGCTTATCGTTACAACATAGAAACAATCTTCTATTACAAAAACAAAAAAGCAGCTAGTGATTTACACTAACTGCTTTTTATTTAGCTTTCAATAATACAAATTTCACCTGGGCCACTACCTAGCTGAATATAACCAGAATAAACTTGCTTATATCTCTTTGATGAAGACTTTAGAATTACGCTGAAAGTTATACAGCTGTTTTTTCCCTTCAGGTAACCTTTCTAGTGGTGCTTCAATAAAACCTTGCTCTAGGAACCAATGTCCACTGACGGTCGTTAATAAAAAGAGCGCCGTTAATCCTTTCTTTTTAGCACTTAACTCTAATGCACTTATTATCCTTTCACCTCGATTACCTTTACGATAATCAGGATCAATGACAACACAGGCAACTTCAGCCATCTTGGCTTCAGGATATGGATATAACGCAGCACAAGCGATGATCACTTCTTCTTTTTTAAGGACAGTGAAGTATTCAATTTCCATTTCGAGCAATTCTCGAGAGCGCTTAACTAGCACCCCTTCTTCCTCAAGCGGTTGAATCAATTCCAGAATTCCAGCAACATCATCGATAGTAGCAGTAGCAATCAATTCCTTATGATCTTTAGCAATCAAAGTACCCGCGCCATCACGAGTAAATAGCTCTTGCAGCAGTGCAGTATCACTTTGATAACTTACGCAATGACAACGCTCTACCCCGTTTTCGCCACTTTGAATAATCGAGCGAAGTAATAACTGACGCACATGACAGTCTTTTTCATCAAGTAACGTTTTGACTGTACGTACACTACAACTACGAATTAATTCTCCAGACTTATCAATAAGCCCTTCATCTTCAGTGAACGCAATAAGCTTGTCTGCTTTGAGTGAGATAGCTGTTTGCGTGGCAACATCTTCTAAAGCTAAATTAAATACTTCCCCTGTTGGTGAGTAACCAATGGGAGAAAGTAAAACAATTGAGCCGTAGTCCAACTGCATATTAATGCCATCTGAATCTATTCTTCTCACGGTGCCTGTGTACTTATAATCAATGCCATTGCGAACCCCCATAGGTTTTGCAATGACAAAATTACCGGTACTGACTCGAATTTGTGAACCGTGCATAGGAGAATTTACCACGCCCGTAGAGAGCAATGCTTCTATATGAAGACGTAAAGAGCCGGTAGCATCTTTCACAGCCACTAATGTTTGCGCATCAGTGACTCGAATATTGCTTACAACATTCTCTTCAAGACCCCGTTGTTGCATGCGATCTACTATTTGTGGCCTTGCACCATGCACCACCACTAATTTCACACCTAAACTACGTAATAATGAAATATCATGAATAATATTAGCAAAATTGGGGTGTGTAACTGCTTCACCACCAAACATAAGTACCACCGTTTTTCCACGATGCGCATTAATATAGGGTGCCGCATTTCTAAACCATTTAACGTAATTTTGCTCGCTATTATTCATTTTTTCCATTCTTTAATACAACTTAGCTATTTTCAGTAAAGACCAGGGGCTGTTGATCTTTCGAGATTATTTTTGCAGCTATTTGTTGGGTATTTATACAAGACAGAGTCTTTGTCATGTGGTTGTTTCACATAAAAAGACGATAACGCCGTAAAAATGACCAACAAATGCTGTCCGAAGGATTCGGCTAAAAGCGTTTTACTCTTTGTTGAGTAGTATTTGCTTAGAATGACTAGGCTACACATTACTCGCCGCGATTAAAACGCTTTTATCTCGAACAAAATTTAACCGCGAAAGATCAACAGACCCTATTTACTTTGACCAACAATATATTCCATCGCTACTTCATCAGCAGGATCTTTATGCGGGCTTGGTTCGCTGTCTTCAATAATATTATCGGCGAGCGAGTTCTTATCTATTACGTTAAAACCAAGCTGTTCAAAATACTGTGGAATGTACGTTAAAACAATAATTTGCTCTAATTCCATTTGATTAGCAAACTCTAACAAATATTGAACAAGTGCTTCACCTTGCCCCTGTTTTTGAGCATCATCTTGCACAACAACAGAGCGTATCTCAGCTAATCCTGTTTGATAAATGTATAGTGATGCAGTACCAACAACCTTACCATCAAGCTCAGCTACCACGAAGTTCTGAATGTCATGAATTATATTGTCACGAGTACGTGGTAAAATTTCGCCTTTATCAGCCCAGTAGTTAGTTAGTTGATGAATACTATCAACATCCGACATTCTGGCACGACGTACGGACATGGCAGCAGCACGTTGCGCATTTAAACGCTGTTTTACTTGCTTCAGTGCCCCTTCTATTCTTTGCTTGCCTGGCGCACCAACAACTTGTTCATTTAAAATTGCTTCATTGCCAGATTGCGTAGTTGCCAGCGCTTTTTCAACTTGTGAACGTGAAGTACCACCAAGCGCTTCACGTTTATTAAGTGTTGATTCAATTGAAAGGTGTTGATACACATCTTGCTCAATTTTATCACTGAATTCTTGCAGTTGAGTTATGGTCAAATCTTCTAAAGGTACACCTTTATCTATCGCAGCTAATACTACTTCACCTACAATATGATGTGCTTCACGAAATGGAATGTCTTTTCCGACTAAATAATCAGCAAGCTCAGTCGCATTGGCATAACCCTGTTGAGCAGCTGCGAGTGTACGAGAACGGTTTACTTTTAACCCGTCAGCAACTAACACAGCCATTTCCATACATTCTTGCCACGTATCAAGGGCGTCAAATAAGCCTTCTTTGTCTTCTTGCATGTCTTTATTATAAGCAAGTGCCAAAGCTTTCATGGTAGTTAACATGCCAGTTAAAGAGCCAAAAACACGTCCCGCTTTACCACGAATTAATTCACACGCATCTGGGTTTTTCTTTTGCGGCATTAATGATGAACCAGAACTAACTAGGTCACTCATTTCTACAAAGCCAGCTTCACCTGAGTTGTAGAAAATTAAATCTTCAGCAAAGCGTGATAAATGCATCATTGAAATACTGGCTGAAGCCAATAGCTCAATAACATGATCTCTATCAGAAACCGCATCAAGGCTGTTCATAGTCGCTGTTCTAAAACCTAAACGATTAGCAAGTGCATTTCTATCAATGGGATATGCCGTTCCCGCTAATGCGCCAGATCCTAACGGCGAAACATCTAAACGATAAAGTGCATCCTTAAGACGACCGATATCACGGTTAAACATTTCTACGTAAGCTAGACACCAATGTCCGAAAGTAACCGGCTGCGCTCTTTGTAAATGAGTATAACCCGGTAATACAGTGTCTTTTTCACGTTCAGCTAAGTTCATCATAGCTTGTTGTAAATTAACTAATGCGAAGACTAAATCGCCGCCAGTTTCCTTACACCACAGCTTTAAATCAGTAGCGACTTGATCGTTACGACTACGGCCAGTATGGAGCTTTTTACCTAAATCACCGGTTTTTTCAATTAGCTGAATTTCTACCCAGCTATGAATATCTTCAGCATCAGATAACAAAATTTGTTTAGGATTATCTTCAACAGACGCTTTTAATTCTTGCAGCGCTGCGGTCAAACGAATCAGTTCATCATCGTTTAATACGCCCACTTCATGAATAGCTTGCGCCCAAGCAATTGACCCAACAATATCTTGTACTGCCATACGGTAATCTACCGGCAGCGAGTCATTAAATTTCTTAAACTGTAAACTCGCCTTTTCTTTAAATCTTCCGCCCCATAAAGCCATGACTACTTCTCCTGATCTTTTTGGCTTAATGCTGTGATTCTGCTTGATAAACTGAATAAACGAATGAAACCTTCTGCATGTTTTTGGTCGTAAACATCATCAGCACCAAACGTAGCAAACTCTTCTGAGTACAAGCTATTTGGTGAACGACGTTGAATTACTTGCGCCATACCTTTGTATAGTTTAACAACTACATCACCTGTTAATTTTTCAGCGAACGATGCAGCTGAAGCTAACTGTGCTTTAGCAAGAGGTGTGAACCAACGACCATCATAAATAACATGAGAGAATTCAAGTCCTACAGATTCACGGTATTTAAGGGACTCTTTATCTAGAATAAGCGTTTCTAAACCTTTGTAAGCGGCCATTAAAATAGTACCACCTGGTGTTTCATAACAACCACGAGACTTCATGCCCACTAAACGGTTTTCAACAATATCAATTCTGCCAACGCCATGTGCCGCGCCTTTCTCATTTAAATACATTAACGCTTCATAAGCGCCTGCACCGTGTTGAGAAAAATCTTTACCATCGATAGCAACTAATTCACCTTCTTCAAAGCTTAATTGCACTTTTTCTGGTACATCTGGCGCTTCCATTGGATCAACTGTCATGGTCCAAACTTCTTTTGAAGGCTCACACCAAGGATCCTCTAATTCGCCACCTTCATGAGAGATATGCCAAGCATTAGCATCACGGCTATAAATTTTAGTTAATGAAGCAGCACAAGGAATTTTACGTTCAGCTAAGTAATCAAGTAAATCTTCACGAGAAACCATGTCCCACTCACGCCATGGCGCAATAACAGTAAGCTCTGGTGCTAAGGCAGCAAAACAAGACTCAAAACGAACTTGGTCATTACCCTTACCAGTACAACCATGACACACTGCATCAGCACCCACTTTAAGGGCAACTTCTATGTGTGCTTTAGCAATAATAGGACGTGCCATTGACGTACCTAATAAGTATTGACCTTCGTAAACTGAGCCAGTTTTCAAAATTGGGTAAATATAGTCTTTTACGTATTCTTCTTTAAGATCAACTACGTAACATTCTGACGCACCTGATGCGATAGCTTTTTCTTTAACGCCTTCAAGTTCTTCGTCGCCCTGACCTACATCAGCACAAAATGCGATAACTTCACAGCCATCATAGTTTTCTTTTAACCATGGAATGATAGCTGAAGTATCTAATCCACCTGAATATGCTAGTACAACTTTTTTAATTTTTTTCTTTGCTAAAGCCATTTTCTTCTCTCTTAAATTTGGTTATGTATTTGTGACATTTTCTATATGTTGGTTTTTACTTGTCGACATTTCACTTTTGAAATAGTGCGACCAGTACGGCATTTTGTGCCCACATTCTGTTTTCTGCTTGTTGAAATACTTTTGATAATTCGCTATCGAATAATTCTGTCGTAATTTCTTCTTCCAAATGCGCCGGTTGGCAATGTAATACCATGGTTGCTTGCGCTTTTTCCATCAATTCATGATTTACTTGATAAGGTGCGAATTTAGCTAATATTTCAGCTTTCTTGCTGCTATCCTCATCACCCATAGAAATCCAAGTATCTGTATAAATCACATCTTGTTTACCAATCGCCTCGATATCATTAGTAAGGACTAACTGACAGCCTGATTCCTTTGCAAGTTGCTTAGTTTTTTCAACGATATCAGCCTGTGCTTCATGACCTTCAGGGCTAATTAAAGTGAAATCTACACCTAAAATGGCCGCCATAATCATTAGTGAATTGGAAACATTATTACCATCTCCCACATACGCTAGTTTTACCTGGCTCAAATCAGGGTAAGTCTCTGATAAAGTAACAAAATCAGCAAGTGCCTGACAAGGATGATAAACATCACACAAAGCATTAATTACTGGCACGCTAGCATGCTCAGCTAAACCTTGAATGGAGTCATGACTAAATACTCGAGCAACAATAGCATCAGCAAAACAAGATAAATTCTTTGCATAGTCACTAACGCGTTCACGCTCACCTAACTTGCCATTTTGTTGGCCCAAGTATAGTGCATGACCGCCTAGTTTACTGATGCCCATGTCAAAACTAACATGAGTTCTTAAAGACGGTTTTTCAAAGATCATCGCCACGGACTTACCTGCCAATACTTGACTATAATCAGCGGGGTTTTGCTTAATGTTAATCGCTAATTCGATTAATGCTAATAATTCGCTTTTATTTAACTGATCATCAGCCAAAAAATTATTTAATTGTTGTAATGCTATATTTGTCGACATAAGTACTTTCTCTCAATATTCCTTTAAAACGCTCTGATAGTCAGGCTTTAACTAGTTTGGCTGGATTTGTGTGCCAACACCATGACCATCAAGTAATTGGGTGATTTGCTCTGGCGATTGCCAGCTGGCAACCGCGATACTTCGTCGTAATTGTTGTGCTGCGAGCAAGGCAGCATTTACTTTAGCTGTCATACCACCAGCAATAACACCTTGCTGAATCAGGTTTTGTGCTTGTTCGGCGTTAAGTGAAGATAAATACTCGCCATCGGCCCCTTTAACGCCATTCACATCGGTTAATAACAAGAGTTCTGCGTTGAGCAACTGACAAATAGCAACGGCGGCATCATCAGCATTAACATTAACTATATCACCATTTTCAAGCGCGCCAATGGATGAAATAATAGGTAGAAATTTGTTTTTTAATAAACAGTCTAATAATTTACTGTTATTCGTTTGTGGTAACCCTACTTGGCCTAAATCCTGAGTAGATAGTGTGCAACTGATCATATCCCCATCATTTAACGATAAACCGACTGCTGCTAAACCCATACTGTTAGCGGTACCGACAATTGCTTTATTGACCGTGCCAGCGAGAGCACCGCTTATTAAGCCTATTTGCTCTTTTGGTGTTACGCGTAAGCCCTGTTTTTTCTCGGTAGTAAAACCAGCTTGATACAACATTTCATCAACGACACAGCCACCGCCATGAACCAAAACCACTTGTTTATTTTCTAGTTGTGAAATTACACTTAGTAAGGCATTAAGCGCTGATTCTTTTTCAAGAATGGCACCGCCAATTTTAATGACTAATGGCTTCAATACTGGACTATTCATTACTATTCCTTAACTCGGTCGCTTCGCTAATTATCTAGGTTCTGATTAATGAGAGCTTATTAACAAGCACTGATTAATGAATACTCACTGGCCAAGCCAAGTGAAATATTAAAACATTGTACGGCTTGTGAAGCGGCACCTTTTAGTAAGTTATCAATGGCACAACTCGCCACTACAACTTGCTTTTCTGCATCAAACTGCCAGTGAACATCAGCAAATGGAGTATGAGCTACATTGCCAATCTCTGGCCAACTTGCCACTAATCTGACCAAAGGTTTATCACTATATGCCTGTTGAAAAGCCTGCTCGACTTGCGCATTAGTAACTCCTGCCTTCAGTTGCAAAGTTACCGTTGCTAAAAGCCCTCTTTTGTAAGGTGCTAAATGTGGGTTGAAAATAACATCTACCGCAGCCTCTTGTGATATTTCTGGCTGATGTCTATGTTGAAGTACATTGTATGCTTTTAAACTCACTTCATTGAAGTTAGTCGCTAACGAGGCATTTCTTCCCGCGCCACTTACTCCGCTGATACCATTAACCACAACCAATGAATTTTCTACCACTAAATTGTTACTGGTAAGCGGCTTCAAGCAAAGTAAGCTAGCCGTCGGGTAACAACCAGGAACAGCAACTAAATTCGTACTGGCAATATCATCTTGTTGCCATTCAGCTAAACCATATTTAGCCGAAGCTAACGCATCGATATTAGCGTGCTCAAAACCATAGTATTTAGGATAATCATCTGCATCTTTTAGTCTAAAGCCACCTGAAAGATCGAATACCTTAACACCCGCTTCAACGAATGCTTGTGCCCAATCAGCGCTAAACTCATGAGGGGTAGCAAAAAACACCACATCTAAATTCGCCGCATATTCATCAAACCATGCTGCTGAAAAGGCTTCTAAAGGTAAATCACAAACGCTTTGATATCGGCCGTGCAATTCACTAAATAGCTTACCTTCTGAACTACTATTTTCAGAAACAACCAAATGACAAATTTGTGCTTGGTTATGCTTGCTTAATAAGCCTACAAGCTCTGCTCCTGCATAACCACTCGCGCCTATAATCGCGATTTTTTGCACACTGTTATTCGAATCTAATATAGCCTTTGTCATTTTTGAAGTAGCCTTATGAAAGCATGTTATTTACACTAGTAATATAAAGTAACACTACATGGGTAGTTATGCAACTAAACAGCATAACTATTTAAGTAAATATTCAATTAATAGGTTCTATATGACACAACTGCCTAATTTTAGTCAAAGTTTAAGCCAGTTAATCGCCTGCCCTTCGATCAGCTCCACTCAACCTAGCTGGGATCAAGGTAATAAAGAGGTGATCCAACTCTTGGCAACATGGTTTGAACAACTCGGTTTTAGCATTGAAATTCAAGCCGTACCCGAGACCAGTAATAAATTTAATTTACTTGCTAAATTAGGAAGTGGTGAAGGTGGTTTATTACTAGCAGGCCACAGTGACACAGTTCCCTTTGATGAAAACCGCTGGCAATCGAATCCTCATACAGTCTTAAACCAGGACGATAAATTTTTTGGTTTAGGTACCTGTGATATGAAAGGTTTTTTCGCTTTTATTTTGCAAGTTTGTAAAAATTTATCTGCCGATCAACTTAAAAAACCTTTATACATTCTTGCTACTGCAGATGAAGAAACAACCATGGCAGGAGCACGATTTTTTGCTAAAAGTCAGGCAATAAAACCAGATGTAGCCATTATTGGTGAGCCAACCAATTTAGTACCTGTGGTTATGCATAAAGGTCATATGTCACATCGCATTAGTGTTGAAGGTAAATCTGGCCATTCAAGCAAACCAAACCTAGGTATTAATGCCATAGAGATAATGTATAAGGTCATTGGTCAGTTAATAGAACTAAAAGAAAAATTTCAGCTCAATTATGAAAACCAAGCATTTGATGTTCCAGCACCAACGTTGAACTTAGGTGCTATTTCTGGTGGAGATAATGCCAACAGAATTTGCGGACATTGTCATTTAGATATCGATTTACGATCACTGCCAGGCATGAGTGATGATGAATTGATTAACTGGCTGAGCGAGGTACTTAAACCACTGGCAGAACTTTACCCAGGTAGAATTAGTTTTGAAGAAATGCATCCAAGTTCACCAAGCTTTGAGCAAAAGAAACCCAGTACATTGATTGATATTGCACAAGAGATTAGTGGCCATAGTTGTTGTGCTGTTAATTACGCCACAGAAGCCCCCTACATTCAGCAACTTGGCTGTCAAACCATAGTGCTAGGCCCTGGCTCAATCGATCAAGCCCACCAACCTAATGAATTTTTAGCGCATAGTGAAATTGATAAAACTGAGCGACTACTAACAAAAATGATCCAACATTACTGTTTGTAGTCATATTGGTGAAGTGCATTTAAATCAAGCGCAGTTATTAAAGTTATATAACTGCGTTTTAGTTTTCTATAAATATTTTAACCAAATAGAGTCTGGGTGTTTCCCTTTGAAGCTTCGATACCATATACAGAATGGGTAGAGAATCAGCAGTAGTACACCCGTAATAATGTAGGTATTTGTTAGGTTAGTAAAATCACTTAATCCTCCATAGGTCGCGGTTCCTGTTAAGAAAATTCGATGTACTAAGTAAAACATCATTGAGGTTTGCCCAAAAACAAGTAAAACGCCATTAGAGCGTACACCTATTTTCTGCTCGACTTTAATCATTAACGCTAGAATTACCGCCATAAGTCCTAACTCAAGCATGATAAAGCTCGCCGATGGTGGGTACTTGCTGACATGCAACCACTGCTGCCAGCTATTATCTTCTCTTAGTAAAAACATATTACCGTAATCATTAAAGTACCGGATAGCAACGAAAGCAACTAAGGCGGTAACACCTAAACGGAACAGTAAATTGGCTGGGCTAATACTAACTTTCCCATCACCATAATCTAGAATATACCGACCAAAAACCCAACCTAATATCATCACGGATAACCAAGGTACTAGTGCGTAAGAAATACTCAAATCTGACGAAGAATATTTACCAATTAACAAAGCAACAATGATTGATTGTTCCTGCCCACCTGCAAACCAAAATTGAGCTGTGACTAATTCACCACCTAAAATCCAAGCCAGGGCAATAATCAGTAGTTGGGGACTCGATAAACGTCGAAAGAAAGCCATACACATCATGGCAACCCCAATAGCATAAAGCACTTGGAAAATAAGCTTACCAGAAAAGAAAGAGGTGATAGTTGGATCGAGTAACGCAATAAAAGCCCCTCGAAGCAAAATATCTTTATCAATAGCTTTGCTATCAAAACCTCGAGATAACTTTCGTTCGACACTGATAGCTAAAGCAGTACCAGCAAGAAAGACAAATACTGGTGCGCAGATATGGCTGATCCAGCGGGTAAAAAATTCGAATGCTGGCAGCGGTGATCCTATGATATAACTGGCTGCAGAGTCAGTCGATAGATGTTCATTGTTATAAGCCATTGACACATGATCAAGCACCATGATTATCATGACAAAGCCGCGCATCCAATCGATTGCCGCAATACGCTTACTTTTTACTTTATTTGTCATTTTTTCATATCCTTATGTAAATCACATTATATAAAGGAGCTAAGACTCAATGTTATTCCAAAGGTTTTGATTAACCTTTATTGAGAAGTATTCATTAGCATGCCAACAGCGAGGTAATAAGTCTAACTGTTGCCTCTCTTGGGAGTTTGAACTGAGTAATTCTAATATTTCATTCAAGCGTTCTTTACTCAAAGTTGCCAGTTTCTTCGCCGTTTGAGTAAAATATAAATTACTCGAATTTTTCACTACGCAATTTTGACCATAGCCAATAAAGGTTAATTGTCGAGTCGTCATTCGACAATTAGGCTGCTCTGGGTTCTTCGGATAAAGTCTATTTACAATGGCATATTCATAACAGTCTCCCTGTCCCCATAGCTCCCCTAACGGCATATAAACAATACCAAAGCCTTGTGGAAACATACCGGTGATTTTATATAGAGCATCTACAACACTTTGTGCACAAGCGCCAATTTCAGCATTTTTATTTAAAACCTGAAAGACTTTCGGTAATAATTTGTAGTTATAACTTGCTTTGGTGGATAAAATTATTGAGGTATAAATTTGAGGTACTTTGAGGATATTACCAATAGTATTTTTCGGATTAACACTACTTTTCAATAATTGTTTAATAAAAGCTAGTTTGTCTTTTTCATCGAGGAAAAATTGTTCTCGCTCTGCCTTAGTATTGCCAACAAAAGTTGGAATACCAATACCTTCAGTTAAGTATTTAATCGTTTCACGGTAATTAATCTGCAGCAGCTCTTTTCTCTGCTTAATTTCTAAAGTACGAAAAGGGTCTAGCTCCCCTTCATCACCGAATAATATAGTTTGCGCTTTTGGGTGGTAGTTACCAATATCTTGTAATAATGCCGCCATAACCAATGGCACTTTGACCTGAGCAACGAAACGTTGATATTTATCAGCATCATGTTTAGCAAAATTTATAAATTGTTCGGCTGAGATATCGGTTAAAAATTTATTGATGTAAGGTTCTCGCATTTGACCATCAATAATTAAACCGTCGAGCAAACGTAAGCATAATAACGCTTTATAAATGGATTTACTCTGCTCATTACTTTTAGCAACACGCTTACCTTCGGTTGGGCTTAATAACTGAATAGTGCCAAGAAATTGCGCTGATTTACGATTGTTTTCTGTAAAACTATCTCCTTCAGCAAGTTCAATAATGGTTAATGAAATAGCCAGTAAACCCGCATGACGCTCGGTACGCTCCATTACCTTCAGATGAGACTCTTCCGAAGATGTTTTTTCTTCTGAAGGGGTAAATTCTTCTTGTTCAAAATATCCAATGGCACGATCTAATAAAGAGTCTTTAACCGCACTTCGTCCGTAAACTTGGGCTAACAAATGATGAATTTGTCTTGTGTAATGTGTTTGATGGGGGGTATCTTTAGCCATTGCACCGCTAGAGTGGAGAAAATAATATCTATCATGCTAGGAATTATTACTAAAAGCAATAGTTAGAGAGGTGACTATCATCTTGATTCACAATGATTTGATTAACATTATGAATCAAGATAATAATGGTTTACTTTTAAGCATAAACACCTGATGAATAACATAAAAAACAGATTAATTAAGCTATATTGTTATTTGCAGTGGCTAATTTATGCCCTTTATTTTGACTTGGCTTTGCTTGTGAGCAAGTTGCTGACATATCTTAACGAGATCCGAGTGTAAACCGCCAGCCGTTACATCACGTCCAGCCCCTGGGCCACGAATAATCAATGGGTTATCTTGATACCAATGACTGTTGATTTGAAAAATATTGTCGCAAGGGGTTAGGTTGGCAAAAGCATCGTTTTTCGGCAATACTTCTAAACTTACTTTTGCACTAATGCCCGTTTTTTGACTGTGCTGAAAACGAGCTACATAACGAATGCACGCATCCTTATCGTTCGCATCAGATAACGCAGTAGCAAAATACTCATCGAGTTCATTAGCTCTGGCTAAGAAGTCGTTAGTTGATAATGCTTGTAATGCTTCTGGCACTAAGTTTTGACAGTCAATATCTTCTAATGCTAATTCAAAGCCCGCTTTACGCGCTAGAATAAGCAATTTACGTTGTACGTCTCTACCTGATAAATCTTCCCTAGGATCAGGCTCTGTAATGCCTTGAGCCAAAGCACTTAATAACAGTTCTGAAAACTTTGAGCTGCCATCATAGGTTTCAAATAACCAAGACAAGGTACCTGAAAATATTCCTGATAACTCGCTGATGCTATCGCCACTTTGACGTAAATCATCAATCGCATAATTTATAGGCAAGCCGGCACCTACCGTAGTATTACCTAACCATAAACTGTTATTACTATCCGCAGTATTGACTAAATTATTATAATGAGCAGTACTACTTGAAGCAGCCCATTTATTCGCACCAATCACGTGGACACCTAAAGAGAAAATCTGTTCATACAATAAACTAAAATCTTCACTAGGCGTGATATCTACCACAATTAGTTCATCGTACGGATTTTGGGTCAACCAAGATATAAGCTGTTCATTATCATAGCTTTGAGCTTCTTGGACGAACAATGAAGTGGCTTGGTTTACATCAATACCATCGTTGTTAATTAATGCTTTTTTTGATGAAAGTAAACCAACTAAATGTAAGTTCTCTAACGCGTATACTTTATTAAGCTGCGCAGGTAATAATTCTAAAAAACGTTCGCCAATATTGCCCATCCCCGCAACGACTAAGCCGATATGTCGGGCGTCTTTAGTCATCTCATGGTGAACCGTGTTTAATAGTTCAATTGAACAAGGATCAGGTAAAATAGCGATCACACTATGATTATTATCACTACCGACTAAGTTTAGCGGTTTAGCGGCTTTTAATGAACGTTTAAAGCGGGCTCTTATGTCCCCGCGCTCAGCCACGCGATGGCCAACAGTTGCAATAATGGCAACCGGTTTAAAACTAATTTCAACATCATGACTCGCCAACCAATCACTTAACGCTTTTTGTTGTCCTTGAGTGATAACCATAAAGCCCTTTTGGTCATCTATACAGATAGGGGAAAATTCAGCTTTCGCTCTAGTTGCCGCTTCGCCAATAAAGCTTACCGACTGCGCTAGTAATAAATCATTAAGGTAGGTTACTGATAACTCTTGCTTAGCGATTTGACCAAACTTACCAATTTCGGTGCCAATGACCTGTGCATCAAAACTACTCGCAACATGTAAATGGGTATGATGTTCACTTAAAGGGTTGATCAAGGGCAGCAAAGTTTTCGCATGCAGAACAGGGTTGCCTAAACGGCCTAATTCTTTTGCCACACCATTAGGTAAACGATGTAATTTTCTAGCACTCGGCACAACCCGAGGGTCGGCACTGTAAATACCATCAACATCCGTCCATAAAGTAACATTACCCGCCGCAACTAAAGACGCGATAATAGTCGCAGAATAATCACTGCCGTTACGTCCTAATGTACAGCTTTTACCACGAGCATCTTTACTAATATAACCCGTAATAACGGCTAATTTTCCAAATTGACGTCTTTCTCTTAATTGCACAGCGCTTAGCGCTGTATCAACTACGCAACTTTGCTCATTATCAATAACAAGAAAATCACGAGAATCAATACTATTACTTGGGCAAACTTGCTCATTAAGTAATGCTGACAGCAATCTTGCTGACCACACCTCACCTAAAGCTAAAATATCATTATGATGTTGAACAATATCAGCAGATAACCAAGTCGTTAATTGCATAATGTCTTTCTTCAACCTAAGCAATAATTGCTTGGTATTATTAGCATTTAATAATTCAGTAATCAGGTTCGCTTGCTCTTGCGCTAGCTCATTTATAGCTTGTGTTAATTCATCACTTGTTTGTACAGTTTGCTCGGCGATGGTCTCTTCGACTAAAGAATAAAGAGCAAACAAATGGTCTGTTGTTTTACCATTAGCTGAAACCACAACAATATCATTTAGCTGACAGTTTTCACGGATAATTTCAAGGGCACGTTTAATGCATTTGGGTGTCGCTAATGAACTACCACCAAATTTATGCACTTGAATAGCATGTTTAGCCAACTTATTTTCCGCTGTTACTTCAGCTACAAAGTCATGATCTACAATCTCATTACTAGAGACTGCTTTATTTTCATTGACCTTATTTGAAATAGTACTCTTTTGTTTCATTTCTTTGCCTGCTAATTACTATATTATTACAGTTGGCTCTGCGTTAAACCATGGGCTAAATCAGCTAATATGTCGTCGATATCTTCAATACCGACTGAAATACGTATTAAGGATTGAGTGATCCCCGCTTCAAGCTGATCTGGAATTGTCATACCTGCATGTGTCATGGTTGATGGGTGGCTAATAAGACTCTCTACGCCACCTAAAGATTGTGCCAAGGTAAACAACTCAAGGTTGTCAAATAATTTCTCAACCGCTTCAACATCACCTTTAATTTCAAAACTTAACATAGCACCGTAGCCATATTGTTGTTTCTTGGCAATGTGATGACCTGTGTGCTCAGGAAAACCAGGGAAATAGACGACATTAATGGCATCGTGATTTTTTAGAAATTCAGCAACTTGCACTGCATTTTCTTGATGCTGCTTCATTCTTACTGGTAACGTTTTTAAACCACGTAACGCTAAGAAACTATCAAAGGCACTTCCAGTAATACCAATACAATTGGCCCACCACGCTAATTGTTCACCTAACTCTTCAGTTTTAGCAACAACAACACCACCGACAACATCACTATGACCATTAATATATTTAGTCGTTGAGTGAAAAACGATGTCTGCACCTAAGGTTAATGGTTGTTGTAATGCTGGCGATAAGAACGTGTTATCTACTGCGACTAACGCACCCACTGCGTGACACGCTTTTGTCACCTCTTCAATATCAACCAAACGTAATAGAGGATTACTTGGACTTTCAAGTAATACTAATTTTGGCTTCTGTGCTAACGCATTATTTAGCGCTTGTTGATCATTTTGATCCACAACAATAAGCTTGAATTGGCCACGTTTAGCCAAATGGGTAAATAATCTAAAACTACCGCCATAACAGTCATGTGGAATAACAACGGTGTCTTGGGTAGATAATAACTGACAGATTAAGTGTACTGCTGCCATGCCAGTACTGGTAACAATACCAACGCTACCTTGCTCTAACTCTGCAATCGCGCCAGCAAAAGTTGCTCGTGTTGGATTACCCGTACGAGAATAATCAAATTGGCGTTTGTTATTAAAGCCTTTTAATGAATAGGTACTGGATAAGTAAATAGGAGCAACCACAGCGCCGTGCTGCTGGTCGGTATTAATACCGGCTCTTACTGCCGAAGTGGTAATATTACCTTTTTTAGTAATCGACATTTAGTTCTCTCCATTAGTTATGCTAGGTACTGATACGCAGTGTTTAATTCGCATGTTTTATCAGTTATAGCGCCGATATATAGCAACATCAGCGTTTAGATGTTTGGACGTCTATAACTCTAAACACTTTCATTAATAGGGTCAAGTAATTTTAGACTTCTAAACTTCTACTTGACTGGTTTTTTCCAACAGGTAAAATCTATACTATTACATTTTAGAATACGTTATAACAAGATAGAGGAATATCGATGGCTCAGTGGAATGAAGAGTATATAAATCCCTATGCCGAACACGGTAAAAAGAGCGAGCAAGTAAAGAAAATTACCGTTTCTATTCCTTTGCGCGTCTTAAAAGTGTTGACAGATGAGCGTACCAGACGCCAAGTAAATAACCTTCGCCATGCTACAAACAGTGAATTGTTATGTGAAGCATTTTTGCATGCATTTACTGGGCAGCCACTGCCAGATGATGAAGATTTAGCAAAAGATAATAATGAAAAACTGCCTGCCAGTGTTAGGCGATTACTTGAAGCGAAAGGAATTACTGACTTTAGTGCATACGAAGTTGAAGATGAATAATACTGAAATATGAACTAAGTACGACGAAAGGCACTTAATTAAGTGCCTTTTTTGTTGCCTTTTATAGTAAAAAATAAAGCAAGCTTATACTGCACTTTGAGTAATAAGGTAAGTCCGACTGACATTTAGCGTATTTTTCTTTGGTGAGAATATGATGGAGGTTACTTATGCATTTGTAATTTCCTCAGATATTACCCACTTAAAATGGTAACGAGTGTATATGTGCTAATATATAACTTAGCACTCACTATTTATATGAGTTGTGATTCGTTAGCACTCCTACCAAAGGCGAATAATTTGAGCAAAGAAAAAAACACCCACAACGCTGATGACACCATTAAAGATCAGATCTTAGACAGTATCGATTCTTTTATATATACCAAAGATTTATCGGGTAAATACACCTATGCAAACCAAGCTGTTTTAGATTTATTTGAAAAAAAACTAGAAGATATTATTGGTTTTGATGACACTCATTTTTTTGATTTAGCACTCTCCAAACAATTACAAGCTAATGATCGCATGGTCATGGAGCAAATGATCCGCGTTGAAAATGAAGAAAGTAACTTTATAAGAGCTAAAAATGAAACCCGTATATATAAGGTGGTCAAGAAACCGCTTTTTGATCAAGAGGGTAACGTGAGTGGTATTTGCGGAATATCAACAGATATCACCGTCGAAAAAAAGCTACAAGAACAAGTCAATGAGCAAAGTTACTTGCTTGAGACCATGCTTAATAATATTGATGCGCATATTTATGTTAAAGATTGCGAACGAAATTTTTTATACGTAAATAATCGTGTCGCTGAGTTATTTGGTGATAAAGCAGAGAACATCATTGGTAAAAAAGATACCGATATTTTACCAATAGAAATTGCCGAACATTTTTATCAATCAGATAAGCAGGTTTTTGACACGAACCAAAAACAAGTCATCGAAGAAACCACTCATAATGAAAATGGTGATACCAATCATTACATCAGCACGAAAGTTCCCTTTGATCGGCCAGATAAGTTACCTGCATTAATCGGTTTTTCAAGTGATGTGACCGAATTGTTCAAGCTTAAAGAAGAATTCAAAAAACTGGCCAATACCGACCCATTAACCAATTTATATAACCGACGCTTCTTTACTGAACAAGCAGAAAAAGAGTATCAACGCGCCAAACGCTACTCATTATCGATGACACTTATCTCTATTGATATTGACTACTTTAAAAGTATCAATGACAAATTTGGTCACCCTGCTGGTGATCAAGTATTAATAAAAATTGCCAATCAATTGAAAGAAAGTTTAAGGCAAACTGATATTCTCGCACGTATCGGTGGTGAGGAATTTTCTATTTTGTTACCTGAAACATCAGCAATATCGGCTATGGCATTTGCAGAACGTATTAAAGAAGAACAAAGTAGATTACTCATTACTGGTGATTGGCAGGGAGAAATAAACCTTTCCGTGAGCATAGGAGTTTCAAGTCTCATCGCCAGTGACAAGGCCTTTGATGTGTTATTTTCTCGTGCAGACAAAGCATTATATCAAGCGAAAAACACTGGTAGAAATAAGGTTTGTTATTTATAAAAAATGCCAATATATAGGGTAACGAGTATATTGGCACTTACGATTTAATCATCTGATTTAACTATATTATTCAGTTAATCAATCTAGCATTATGATTCTTGTTTATTCACTCTAAACCAATAGGTAGTGAATAATAATCCCGCAGAAATTAATACCGTTCGATAATCAATTTGAGAAATTAGCATCCATAATGTTTCTGAGCGTGACATATCTTGATTTGCGGATACCTCTGTAAGGTGCTCAGGAGTCATTGAGAAGTAATCCATCAAGAAATGTCCAAAAAACGGTTGCGATAAGTGAAGATAATGAACCACAATCCCCTCAATAACCAGTAACGCGACTATCGGTAATACCGCCCATAGGAAAGGTGCTTTATTCGCGTAAATAGATGCCAACATTAACCAACTGTATAAAGGTAATAACCAAATAGCGATTGGTACAAGTGTTAACCAAATATAACCTACGCCACTTATTATGTCTGCGCCAGCAAGCATGCCCCATAACGAAATATCAAAACCAATTGATAATACTGAACAGGCAATCACAGCGAGTACCAGTATAAATAACATGAGTAATGTCGCTGCCATAAAAAATATCACTGGAATAACAATCGCACCTGTTAACACTTTACTGGCAATAGTCATTTTATCCGACACGGGTAAGGAACGCCAAAACATCACTGATTGGTCGCGTCTCTCATCAAATAAGCAGGTAACAAAATAATAAACTTGCACAATAAAACCGATTGCAATAAACGGACTGAACAGCGCTATAGCAGAAACAAAAAACACTTCGCTGATACGGTCAGATGATTGAAATTGCGATAGGTTCTCAAGCCCTATCATTAACTCCTTCATATCAACGCCACTTAATATCACACCAAGTAAAGGAATAAAGATAAAGACACCAGCTAAAGTTACTGGCACCCAAGTCAACATGCTATTAAATTCCCACAACTCTTTTTTAATTGAGGCTTTCATTATTGTTGTATTCATTAACAAGTCTCCTTATTCATCACACCAACAAAAACATCGGCTAAGCTCGGTACTGATACTTGACCTAAACTTTGTAACGTTTCTTTATCTTGATTATCAAATAACATGGTCGTTAACCCCATCATGCTATTTTTAAATAACGGATTCAGTTCATCCGCTTGAGGTAACTGTTCATTAGCTACTGCCACTATATTAAAGCGCTGTTTTATCTCCTCAGTACTTTGTGCCAATACTATTTGTCCATCCTGAATAAAAGCAACGTCTGTCAATATATGTTCAATCTCTTCGATTTGATGGGTAGTCACTACAATACATTTATCTTCGTTGTAAAAGTCTTCTAGTAAATGATTATAAAACTGGCGACGGGTTAGTATGTCTAAACCTAGAGTTGGTTCGTCTAAAATCAACACCTTGGCATCAATCGCTAGGATCAGCGCTAAATGCAATTGCGCTACCATACCTTTAGATAAAGCCTTAACTTTGTCGGTTAGCGAAATATTAGTTTTCGCCAAAAATTCTTGCGCTTTTTCTAGATTGAAATTTTTGTGAATATCTTGCATATAACTTAATGCTTGCGAGACTTTTAACCATTTAGGCAAAATAGCCACATCAGCAATATAAGCGACATCATTTAACATGTTAACGCGATCTTTTCTTGGATGATGGCCAAGTACACTGATATCACCGTCAAAATCAGTCAAACCCAATATAGCTTGTAAACAAGTAGTTTTACCTGCGCCGTTTGGTCCAACTAAACCGACAATTTGTCCTGCATTAACAGAGAAGTTCACCGACGAAAGCACCTGCTTATTGCCAAATGATTTACTGACATTATTTACTGAAATTAATGAACTCATAATTACCCCTCCTCTCTGCTAGTTAATAGTTGTTCTGGCGACAGCTTAAGTCGGGTGATTTGCTTTAATACTTCTGGCCATTGGTGTGACAAAAAACTTTCTCGTTCTCTATCTAACATCAAAACTTGCGCTCCTGGCATAACAAATAAACCTTTACCGCGTTGTTTTTCTACAACCTGTTCGTCCTGTAACATTTGATACGCCTTTGAAATAGTTATTGGATTAAGCTGATACTCAGCGGCTACTTTTCTCACTGAAGGTAAAGCTTCCCCTTCTTTGATGTAACCATCTAATATACGAGTAACTACTTGCTGATACAGTTGCAGGTAAATTGGTTTTTCTGGATCCCATTGAGGTGTCATGCCCTATTCCTTGAATAATACCAAAAAGATATTGGTGTTATACATCACCAGCACACCATAACACAAGAACAGTTTGTAATTAATTTTTAATGAATTGTCGTAACACAAGACAATAACAAGTAAACAACAACACTCTACATATTGATAACTAACAAGAAAAAATATTTTTATTATTGTTAGAATAGCAATGTTACGGAATGTTTCTGTAATTTTAATTGATGAAATGCTGAGTTAAATCGGTGTAAATAAAGAAATGCAACACACCTTAATTGCACGATAAGAAGCTTAAGAAGGTAAACAAGTTAATAGAGGTTACAAAGATATGATTATATTGACTGGTTAAAATCGGGCAATAAAAAACCGCTATTAACTTAACTTACTTAAAGTAAGGCAGTTAACAACGGCTTTATCGTCTTCAATATAAAGCTGGGCTTATTATGCCAGCGATAATTAAAACATCTTATTTATGATAAGGCTTACTTAAGCGATGTACTGATTCAATGAAGTGACCAGCATGATCGGGGTTCACATCTGGGTGAATACCATGACCTAAGTTAAATACATGACCTGTACCGCCTTCACCGAAGCCTGATAGTATTTTTGAAACTTCTTGTTCGATACGTGGCAATGGTGCATATAACATTGATGGGTCCATATTACCTTGTAAGGCAACTTTATCACCAACACGTGCTTTTGCATTTTCAATATCAATAGTCCAATCAAGGCCAACTGCATCACAACCTGTTGCCGCGATAGACTCTAACCACATACCGCCATTTTTAGTGAATAAAGTCACTGGCACTTGACGACCTTCATTATGACGCGTTAAACCATCAACGATTTTCGCCATATATTGTAATGAGAACTCGTTATAATCGCGTGGAGATAATACGCCACCCCAAGTATCAAATACCATCACAGATTGAGCGCCTGCTGCAATTTGGGCATTTAAATAACTAATTACTGAGTCAGCTAACTTATCAAGTAACAAATGTAAGGTTTGCGGCTCAGCAAACATCATTTTTTTAATTTTCGTGAAAGCTTTAGAACTACCACCTTCAATCATGTAGGTTGCAAGTGTCCATGGGCTACCTGAAAAACCAATAAGCGGAACTTCGCCTTTTAGTTCTTTGCGAATAGTTCGCACGGCATTCATTACATAACCTAACTCATCTTCTGGATCAGGTACGGCAATTTTATCAACATCCGCTTTACACGTAATAGGACGCTCAAATTTTGGTCCTTCACCTGTTTCAAAATACAGTCCTAGACCCATCGCATCAGGAATAGTCAATATATCACTAAACAAAATAGCAGCATCTAATGGGAAACGACGTAATGGTTGGATAGTTACTTCACAAGCCAGTTCAGCATTTTTACATACCGACATGAAATCACCGGCATTTTTACGTACTTCGCGATACTCAGGTAAATAACGGCCCGCTTGACGCATCATCCATACCGGCGTGTAATCTACTGGTTGCTTTAATAGCGCACGTAAATAGGTATCATTTTTTAATTCTGTCACCAATAGTTCCTCTTATCTTATGCTTTGTAGTCACTCAGAAAAATTACTTATTCGTAATAATGCCAACATAACTCATTTAATTTAGTGATTTAACGACAGCTATTTGAAAAGCATCTCGTTAATGGTTTTTATGCTGCGCAGTTTAGCATCGACCAGCCATTTGATCTATGCGCTAAATCAAGACTCCTGAAAAATAAACTACCGTTGAATTAATAATAAAAGACCATTGAAATATAAAAGTTCAATTTAAATAACTTTTTTTTTGACTTGTTAATTTATACTTGATTTTCATCAATGAATTTTGAATCAATAGGTTAGCAGTTTATGCCTGCTGAACAAGCCTACTACGAAGGATATCGTCGAGTTTATGCTCTACTAAAGTTGTTGCGGTGGTAAAAAGGCTTTGGTATAAAATGCCTGCGCTAAAGAAAAACAATAATAAAAACAAAAAATAAAAACAAAAACAGAAAGAAAACAAAAGTAGCTCAAACTAAAAATAATAAAAAATAGTAGCTACAAAAAATTAATAATAAGAAGCTTGGTAACAAGACCAATATGCGAGCATTTCAGGCCTTTCTCTATGAGAAAGGCCTTTTTATTTGTGCACGCCATATACTTTCAATAAAGAATTCCTATAAATAATTTCAGTCAATAATTTCAAAAAACATGTTAAAGTAATCTATTACAAAATTTTAACATGGAGTTAATCGTGAAATTATCAATTATTTGCCTATCTGCCTCAGTTGCCCTAACTAGCTTAACTGGTTTTACCTCATTCTCAGCCGCTGCTATCGACCTTGGCAGCATTACTAAGTCTTCATCTGAGCAGCTTAAAAGCGCAGCTAAAGATGTAAGTGCGCCATTACAAACCAACGCTATGATCGGATATGCCGCGAAACAGTTAAATTTATCTGAAGAGACAGTATCAGCCAGCCTTGGTTCACTTCTTAAAGTTGCGCAAGATAATTTATCTCCAGAAAACTTCTCTCTAATCAGTAAAGCCGTGCCTGATGCGCAAAGTTATGTCGATAAAGCGCCAAAAGTATCGAAATCTTCAATGAGTTCTTTATTTTCTAGTGCAGGTGAAGCAGGCAAAAAAGCAGAGAGTTTAGATTACTTAAAGTCAGCATTTGATAAATTGGGCGTTTCTAGCGATCAAGTACCCGGTTTGATCAATAGCTTCAGTAGCTATTTAGACAAAAGTGGCTATGAAGGAGCAGCGTCTGCATTAAAGAAAGGTTTAAGCTTCCTATAATGACGCTCTAGTGTTTATAGCCACGATTAAAAAATTGTTGGCTATAATCGCTTAACTAAAACGATCACTTAGTTTGGTGGAAATACCCACAACACTTTTCCTTGAATTTGTGATTTCCCTACCGGTCCTAACTTCTCAATTGGCACACTAGTTTTATGGTGCCCTTTTAGCCAGAGCAAGCCATTCCTATCCACTTGCGCTAATGACTTCACAATAAAACCATATCGTGGGTGAAAAACTTTCAGTAAGCTACCTTCTTTTAAGTTAAATATTTTCAGCCAAGGCACCACAAAAACATAACTATTTTCCGGTATACGAGGTGACATACTCACCCCGGTCACTTTACAAAAATGAAAACCAAACATAATTTACCCTCGTATAAAATAACTAAGCCTGTAAGTTCGGATATATAACAGGCTCTGCAGGTGGATAAGGGCAAACAGCCGTATATGTAGTGACTTGCTTCGTTGCCCAGAATATTTCAGCAAAGCGATTTACTTGTTGTAATAACGTTTGTGCCGATTCCCTACTAATATGCTGCTTTGCTTGTGAACTTGCTAACATGATGTTGTGCACCAATGTATGTAATTCTGGATATTGAGTTAGTTGCGCAGTTTTAATGTAATCCCCCCATATCACGCCTATTTCTTCTTTCACTTTTATACCATGACTTTCTTTTTGATTTACTAATCTTATAAACTGCGCTTGATCATTTAAAGTAAGTGATGGCTTAGCCTTTAATTCATTCAGTAAATCCACCATACGAATGATGGTCAGTGCAGAAATTTGTGCATTGATAGGGTCATAAATTTTGCAAGGAATGTCGCAATGCGCCAGCACTACTGGAAAGTGAAGTTTTTTATCTAATTTAGCAATAATATCGTAAAGCATCATATTCTCCTTCCTATATTATCTGCTCACCTTTTTGGAGCAGTGATTTCTTTAAACACTAAAACAACGGCGGCAACAATTACAGGTACTAACCAAAGTAAATGCACTAAGCCTGAGCCAGAAGCACTATGATCATGCCCTGGGTGTGCCAACAATGGGTTACTCAATAACAATGACAATCCAGCAAAAATAACAACAGCTTTTTTCATCGTAAACTCCTAATAGTAAGAACCTAATGCATTACCGGTTGGTTTGCATTTACATACATTTCCATTTTCTTGAGCGATGACAAACATCCATCGCACGCGGGGTATTTTTTACTAAACGCCAACAACGGCAGCAACGTTATTTTTAAGGTACGTAACGCAACAAACTTTAGATCATCACTGTATTGAGGCTGCTGTGATAACTCTGTCATACGTTGATGAGGTATTTGTAAATACCGAAAAGCCATTTTGGGCTGACCTTGTTCTTCATACAAAACGGCTAAATTATGAAAAGCGCTGATCCAGGCCATGAGTAAGCTACTATTTTCAATATCAGCATGCCATTCTTGGTCTAGACACTCTATGGCCTGATGATAATACTCCTCAGCCAGCGGTAACTTTTGTTTGTTAAAACTATCGTTACCCTTTACTAATAGTAATTGCCAAACTTCCATAACCCACCAATGCAAATGATAATGGTTCGCATTATACTTATTTTATTGTGTTCTGTAAAGTAGCAAAAGGTAAAAAGCAATAGGCTTGATAAAAGAGTAAGTAGTGACAAAGTGTGTTAAGCGAGCTAGCAATAGAAAGTAACTAATCGATTGCAAAACTCGAGCATTAAGTAGCAAATAAAAATGCAATAGACTGTACTTATGTCCAAAAGAACATTGATATTAAATATGCATGTTTATCAATTAATTATAAACTTTACCTTCATCCATATACTCACCTTATTAAAATTGCTGACAGATATTATTTGCTAATTAACAACTAACAATATATTTTGAACAATCTTCTTAAGAAGCCCATAATTAAACACATTAACGATAAAGAGCACATTCATGAATGCACCACAACGCGACATAACTTTAAGATTTTTAGCCGAACCGCAAGATGTAAATTTTGGCGGTAAAGTACATGGTGGCGCTGTGATGAAATGGATAGATTTAGCCGCTTATGCTTGTGCAGCAGGCTGGAGTGGTCGTTACTGCGTTACCGCCTATGCTGGTGGTATTCGTTTTGTTGCTCCTATTCACGTCGGCAGTTTAGTTGAAGTTGAAGCCAAAGTTATTTACACAGGTAATTCATCAATACATATCGCGCTAGAAGTAAACGCTTGCGATCCTAAATCCTTGAACCGCCGTTTAACGACTCACTGTATTGTTATCATGGTGGCTGTCGATCAAAATGGCCAATCTGAAAGTGTGCCACAATGGAAACCAGAAACAGAAGCAGATAAGAAACAACATGCTTCAGCAATGAAGTTGATGGAAATGCGCAAACAAATTGGTGAAGAAATGCAAATCTTTGTCGATTAGTAGCTAAGCAGCTCTGTTATGACTGTTGTTCATTGCTGTCTTCAATCAACCGAACTTTGCGCTGGTAAAGTTCGGTTATAAAATTGTTATCCGCATGCTTTTGAATAAATCAGCACAGCGTCTCATCCAAAATATAAAGCTATTTATTACCTAAAGTTATAACGCGACCTTATTCTTCGCACTGCTGGGCTTCAGCAGCTTTCAATTGCGTTTTCACATCAATCCACTGTGACATATATTGGGTGCTTTTATGGTGATGATGATTCAACATGCTGCCAATAAAGTTCGACTGTCTATGTTGCTCAAGGTTAGCTTCTAGCGTCGATAAACAATCAGCTAACTCGGTTAAGATATTATCTTGATGATACATTAACGTGGCATTTTGTTGCCCTAAGTTACTGTTAACTTGCCAAGCTTGTTCATCTTGATAGAGCTTAACCGCAGCATCTGCTATAGCTTGTGGATCATTGGCTATTGCGCCAGCCCACGGTAAATTAGTTTGCATGCTTTCTGCGCCAATATCTGTCGTCACTGATGGCGTAGCGCAATACATAGCTTCAGCTAGCTTACCTTTAATACCTGCGCCAAAGCGTAATGGTGCTAAGCACACTTTTGCGCTTTGCATGGCAAAAACAGCATCATCAACCCAGCCTTTCACTAAAAAACCTGATTTTTCATCATGTAAGTCAGTGGCTTTAGGTGGTGGATACGCGCCATAAATGTTGAGTTTAGCATTAGGTAATTGTTTACGAATAAGTGGCCATACTTGCTGCTTTAACCATAAGACTGCGTCCCAGTTAGGTGCATGGCGAAAGTTTCCTATCGCCATAAAATCTTCGCGCTGTTGATAACTCGGGTTTTCTTGTGTTAACTGCGCTTGGCTTAACATAAAAGGGCAATAGTGAATTAAGCTGGCATCGACTTTAAATAAGCGTTGTAGTAATTCCACTTCGATACTTGAAATCATTAAGCTGATATCAGAACGAAATATTGCAGCAACTTCACGCTTAGCCATGTCACTGGTCAGTAAGTCTTCATCGGTAATATTACGTTTTAGTTTATAAGCTTGATGACGAGCATTACGTAAACAAAATAAATCTTCGGTATCCAATAATCGGAGCGCTTGTGGGCATTGTTCACTCACGCGCCAGCCAAATTGTTCTTCCATCATAAAGCGATCAAACATCACTGTATGAGGTTGTAGGTCTTTAATGAAGTCATCAAAACTAGTGCAATTGAGGCTAATATTTTTAACATCAATATTCAAAGCTTGTAAATCAACCATGTGCTCAGTTTGTTGCGCTGGGCTGGCAAAAGTAATGTGATAGCTTTGTGCTTGGAAAAAATGGATCAACTGCATCATACGGCTACCTGCCGCTGAAGAGTTAGGCTCAGGCCATACATAGCCAATAATAAGAAGTTTTTTCATTTAAGTATTTTATACCAATTACAATCACTTTCAATGGCATAACTATACTATAACTTCGTTGCTTTCAATCACAATAGCCCACTATTGCTCAATCAAGCGCCTTGTTCTTGAACATTTACTCACATTGAGTCATCACTCATAGCTAATTGAATTGAATTTAATCAAGCAAATAATAAAGGCCAATGCTAAATATAATTATTCAAATGCAGGAAACAAAAAGCCACCAGTAAATGATTACGGGTGGCTTTAAATTGTTATCTAGTATTGATTATAGATAAGCGAAAGTATTATCTATAATAACTAACTAGTGAGCAGCGTGTTCATCAGCTTTTGGAGCTTCTTCTGCTTTTTGAATTTCTAATAATTCAATTTCAAATTCTAGTACTGAATTACCCGGAATACGTGGTGGGTTACCATTTGGACCGTAAGCTAAATCTGAAGGGATAGTGAATTTGTACTTAGCGCCTAAAGGCATTAATTGTACGCCTTCAGTCCAACCTTTAATCACACGGTTAAGTGGGAATACTGCTGGTTCGTTACGCTCATATGAGCTATCAAACGTCTCGCCGTTTAAGAAAGTACCTTTGTAATGCACTTTAACTGTATCAGTTGCTAGCGGCTTATCACCTTCACCAGGAGTTAATACTACGTATTGGATACCTGATTCAGTAACTTGTACGCCTTCTTTTTTAGCGTTGTCTGCAAGAAACTTAGCACCATCAGCTAGGCTAGCTTCAGAAGCAGCAATTGCAGCGGCTTGCTGTTTTTCTTTCATGCTAGTATCAAGGTTCATCAATAAAGCTTGAATTTCTTCTTTTTCGATAACAGATTTACCGTCAATACTGTCGACAAAACCGCGTACAATAAGCTCTTTGTCCAGCGTTAAACCTAGTTTGTCATGCTCTTCTAAGTTACGTTGCATGTACATACCGATTGAGGCACCTAAGCCGTAGGCTTGCTTTTGCACTTCAGTTTCTAATACTGGTGCTTTTACTTCTTCAACAGCTTTCTCGTTACAACCGACAACGGCAAATAAAGCAAGGGCTACTAAGGTAGGCTTAAACAATTTCATTTATATCTCCATTTATACAATACAATTGGAGAGTTCCCCCAATTAAAAACCTAAAAATTATAATGTTACCTTGTAAAATTTAACTTTAAGATAAACTTTACATTTAAGTACAGATAACGCTAAACAATTTCAAAAAAGAACTTATACTAACGATAAATGCGCAAATAAAAAAGTATTAATATATTGTTAAATTGTAATTGGATTTTTCCGCTCGTCTTATTGACGACACTCACAGCTTGTAAGCCTGTAACGCAAGAACCACTGCAACGCTGGCAACAGTCGGTTGAAGGTGCTTACGCTGGCCAGATTTCTAGTGATGCCAAATTTTCAGTCGTCTCATCTATCCATCATGGTTTGAGTGTCTGGGATTTAGACAAAAACCAACGACTTTATAACTGGGCGCAAGAACAAAATACCAGTGATAATTTAGTACTTTCTATTGATATCAGTGACAATGCTAGCCATGTACTCACCGCTAATAGAGATGACTTTGCCCTGTGGAACTTGCAATCAGGTAAATCTGAAGGTTACTGGAAAGTCCGAGAGTCTCACATTAGAGATATAGCAGTGAGTAATAATGGTGATTACTTACTCATTGGCAAAAGCAACGCTACCGTGGTTCATGTTGGAGTTGATACCGGGAGACGCTTAGAATTTTTAGGCCACAAAGAGAAAATAAATTCAGTAGATATGTTACCCAATGGCCGTGTAGCTATTTCGGGAGGTAATGATTTTACCGCCTATGTTTGGGATACCCAATCAGGACAAGTGATTTATCAATTTAACCATAGCTCAAGAGTATCAAAAGTAGCATTAGATGCTAAAGCTCGTTATGCCTTTTCTGCCGACAGTATGAAAGGTGCGTATATTTGGGACTTAAAAACCGGTAAACGTATTAGTAGCTTACAAGGTACAAAACGTCATGAGGTTTTTAGTACTGTACGTTTTTCTCCCGATGGTAAAACATTAATCACCGGCGCCGCTACCAGAAAGGTAAGTATTTGGGACATTGCTACCGGTAAACGCCTATCACATTGGTTTGTTACGCCAAAAGAGGCAAAAAGACCTACGGGAGCGGTTGTGTATAGTGTCGCATTTGGCGATAATAACGATCTATTAACGATAAGCTCATCAGGATATGTTGAATCATGGCCAATCACGAAATAACGTTAAGTGCGCACAGCACAAACGCCAACTACATTCAGCAACTGGAAGATCGTGTTGATGCATTAGAATCACGCAATGTCTTCCAAGATGATGTCATTGATCAGTTAAGTGGTGAGTTAGCTACCCATCAACATGCAATTTCAGAACTCAAACATCAAATTCAATTAGTCGCTAATCGATTAAAGGATGCAGGTAGCTTATCCGGCGATAAAGATGAAGTTGAGCCACCACCACCGCATTACTAATACGGTGGCAATACTATTAAGCATAAGTAGCTAACAATAATATTTACTGCGATAAAGGTTAATTCTAAACCTTTAATTAGACACTTTTAATACACTAATACTGCAAAAAACATGTCTAGTTTTAAGGTTTAAATACACCTATAACCTGCTCGTTTGCACGAACCACTTCTTCTACTTGTGCTTCTGTTTGCACCATTTGCTCACCACAGCTTACACAGGTCACTTTTTCAACACCATTTTCTTTGGTTAGTGCCATAGTGTCCATTGCTTTACATTTAGGACAGACTGCGCCAGCGATAAATCTCTTTTTTAGGGCTTTGCTCATTGTTATTTACTACTTATTATTAGGCGCTGTTGTTTTTCGCTGATTGTTTCTTCAGCAGGAAAGTGCAACAGGCTCGATATTAAATCCAGAATTATCGCTATTTTACCTTGAATTGTGGTCATAGGAAAAGCGACAATGCATCAGCATTTTTTTAGTGGGTATTATCTCTGCCTCGCTATGCCATTTTATCGAGGAAATACCATTGATTATAGCCACAGACCTAAGTTTAGATAGAGGGGCTAAAAACCTAATAAAATCATCTAGCTTTACTATTCACCCTAACCATAAAGTTGGCTTAGTAGGCAGTAATGGTTGTGGGAAATCCTCTCTTTTCGCCGCTCTTTTAGGTGATTTATCTCCCGACTCTGGTGATTTATCTTTACCAGCAGCTTGGGATATTGCCACGGTAAAACAAGAAACGCCCTCGTTAGAGCAAAGCGCGCTTGATTACGTTATGGATGGCGATAAAGAATTCCGCCAGTTAGAGCAAGAACTTGAACAGGCTCGTATTACTGATAATGGTAATCTAGAAGCCATTATTATCAATAAAATTGATACCATAAACGGCTATAGTTTACCTGCCCGTGCTGGCGAGTTATTACATGGTTTAGGCTTTTTACAATCGCAACTTGAAAACCCTGTGAAAGATTTTTCCGGTGGTTGGCGTATGCGTTTAAACTTAGCCCAAGCATTAATATCTCGCGCTGACTTACTATTACTCGATGAACCAACCAACCATTTAGACTTAGATGCAGTTATTTGGCTACAACGTTGGTTAAAGCGCTTTACCGGCACCTTAGTACTCATTTCTCATGACCGTGACTTCCTTGATACGGTTATTGGTCAAATATTACATATTGAACACCAACGTGCCAAATTATACAGCGGCAACTATACTGCTTTTGAACGTCAACGCCGTGAACATTTGGCTCAACAAGACGCACAATATCAAAAGCAACAAAAAGAAGCGGCACACTTAACGGCTTTTGTTGATCGTTTTCGCGCTAAAGCCAGTAAAGCAAAACAGGCACAAAGTAGATTGAAGCGTTTAGAGAAACTACCAGATTTAGCCCCAGCGCATGTTGATAGTCAATTTACCTTTAACTTTGAAGAACCTGAAAGTCTGCCCTATCCACTATTATCACTTGATGAAAGTCAGTGTGGTTACCCTAAATCTGATCATGGTGAGCAAGCGATAATTCTTGAGGGTGTAGGATTAACCTTAATACCAGGAAGTCGTATTGGTTTATTAGGGCGAAATGGCGCAGGTAAGTCTACTTTAATTAAATCTCTTGCGGGTGAGCTTGCCTTAATCGGTGGTGAACGTTACTGCGCACAAGACTTGAAAGTTGGTTATTTTTCTCAGCATCAATTAGAACAATTACATGCACCATCAAGCCCTGTTGATCATATTTTACGTGCTAAACCTGCTTTAGGTGAGCCACAAGCACGAACCTTTTTAGGAAAGTTCGGCTTTAGTGGTGATCAAGCTTTGTCGCAAGTTTCAACCATGTCAGGTGGAGAGAAAGCGCGTTTAGTCCTTGCCTTGATTGTGTTAGAAAAACCACAGTTATTGCTACTTGATGAACCGACCAACCACTTAGATTTAGAAATGCGTCAAGCGTTGGTAATGGCACTGCAAGACTTTGGCGGCGCCATTATTTTGATTGCCCATGATAGGTTTTTATTAGAATCATGTGTTGATGAGTTTTATCTTGTGGCCAATGGCCGAGTCAGTGATTTTAGCGGTGATATTGATGATTACCAACAATGGCTAAATGATGATAAAAAACAAGCAATAAAATCAATTAAAACCGAACAACAAAGCAGTGATAAAGGCTTAGATAAAAAGCAACTACGCCAGCAACAAGCAGAACTCAGAAAAAAATCAGCACCTTTGCGCAAAGAAGCTGATAAATTAGAGAAAAAAGTGCATCAGTGGCAAGAAGAGTTAACCAAGATTGAAGCGTTATTGAGTGATAGTGATATTTATCAAGCAGAGCGCAAAACTGAGTTAACAGACCTACTAAAAAAACAAGCTAATTTGAAAAATGACTTAGAAGAAAACGAAATGCTTTGGCTTGAACTAGCTGAGCAGATTGAAGAGATGATGTCAGTCACCGATTGATTTTTTCATCTACACTTAATCTATACTAGTTCTACTTGAAGATGCATGATTCAGGCATCCTGAAATGAGCATCTTAAAGTGGAGTGGGTTTATAATCGATAGTTAGCGCTAGAAGAGGAATTATTATGCGTACTAAAATATTACTGCTTACCTTTACACTACTAAGCAGCTTCTCAGTATTGAGCCAAGGAAATGACCTAGAGCAGGGAATTTATGAGTTAAACCGCGGGGAATTTAAAGCCGCTATCGAACAATTTCGTCCGCTGGTTACTGAAGGTTATGCGCCTGCTCAATATCAAATGGCCTTGGTTTATCTTAACGGTTACTCCGTGCCTAAAGATAGTATGAAGGCACTAGAGTTATTTCAACTTTCTGCAGCACAAAATTACCCTGATGCACAATTTGAATTAGCCTTAATTTACTCTGAAGGTAAATTAGTAAAGCAAGATCTAAAAAAATCATTCGAATTAAGTAAGAAAGCAGCAGAGAAAGGTTTATCAAGTGCACAATTTAATTTAGGTGTTATGTACGCCAACGGCACAGGTGTTTCTCAGGATGACTTTAAAGCATCACGTTGGTACAAAAGCGCAGCAAATCAAAATTACGCACTTGCCCAATACAATTTAGCTTTGCTTTATAGCGAAGGTAAAGGTGTAGAAAAAAGTACAGAATTATCCTACGTATGGAATACCATAGCATCATGGAACGGTTATCCTAATGCTGAAAAAAGCCGCTTAATGGATGAAAGAGATTTATCTAAACTAAAAATAGAAAACAGTATTGAAAAAGCGAATGATATTTATCAAAAAATAAGAGAGCGGCAGGAAATCAAAGCAAAAATGGCAGAAAAGCAGCGTTTCTATTGATCTAAATCAGCTTAATCATTGAGCGACTTAATTACACTAGGTATATCAACAATGACTTAGAAAATTATGGAGCTCAAAATGAATTTATTATCGATGTTAGCCAATGATCCTGTAGTGATGTTCTCTTTTGGCGGTATAGCCATTATGCTCGGTATTTGTGCCTTTTATGTCTATTACTTTCTTAAGCACATTCAAGACGACAGTAAAAACCATTAAGATTGAACAAAGACTAAATTCTCTCCTTATACAGGCTAAATAAATCTCAATTGTTCTACTACTAAGTAGCACTGTTTTGATTTAGCCTGTTCGAGTGGCGTTATGTTGTCGACAATTCTGTCAGCAGATAATATAAACCTATCATTTTTGAAAAAAACACTTTCACACATCGTTAGCAAACAAATAACACCACACCATCCCTAAGATATATCCGTTACCAATCAATATATATGCTGCAAAGTATTTGAACGATTTCGATTGAATCGCTTTGTTGCACAATGAAATAATCCGTTTGGTATAAAGTCATTCAACGGTACAATGGCTATTCATTAATTAACGCTTAAAGTATCCTTTATGATTATTCCCTTAGATCAACTACCAAACGAAACCTTGACCGCAATTATTGAAGGCTTCATCTTACGTGAAGGGACTGAATATGGCGCTGAAGATGTAAGTAAAGAAGCTAAAATTTCTCAAGTAAAAAAACAGCTTGAACAAGGTAGTGCGGTATTAGTTTATTCTGAGCTTCATGAGAGTATTAATATACTACCCAGCGATCAGTTTAAGGCTGGAATGGAAGAAGAAATGTAATTTATGCCTGTGATTAAATAAGGCGGATAATTAACTTGCTCAAGCCATCAGTTGCATAGCAAAACATTCCCATTAAAAAAGCCAGCTACTTGCGTAGCTGACTTTCAATTGAAATCGTCAATATATTTTAAGACGAGACACCTCTATCACCTCACGAATAAAGCTTAGTGAAGTGCCAAGCTATTTAACATTTGTACTATCAAAAATCTTATCTGCTGATGCAGCAACAAAACCTGTGTAAAGTTCACCATTAGCGAGAGGATAGCGTTTAGCAAACTCATAGAAACAACTTGGAATTTCCATTGTTTTATCAGAAAAATCTACGGGTGCTTTATCTGCAAGCGTCGATGACTGCTCTAGCTTCACCGATTCATCGCCCTTTATTTCGCCGCCATTAATATTCAGCGCATAACCAGCATCCTTAAGCGTAGCATTGACTACTTCCATATCTTCATAGTTAGCTAAGTGATTAATGCTCACGGTAAAGTGGTTCGCACGGTAACCCCATGCAGCTAACCATGCGGCATACTCACTAACATTTAATAACGTATCATAGTCTTTTGAACTGATTTCCCACAGACGTCCTGAGTAAAGAAAATCAGCTCGTTCGCTAACATCTTCTGGTAATTGTGCGATTAAACCCGCGATAATCTCTTGAACTTCACTTGAAAACTCTTCAACACGTAATTCACTGATAAACACTTTAGGCATAGTGCTATCTGCATGTTCAAAATGTTTCGCATCAAGTTTTTTTGCTGAAAAATCGTATTGACCACATTCGGTGTAACCCAAAGCCAACAGACCTTTAGCTAATTGTGCCAAGTTAATTTTAGGGTGGTTAAAGGTACGATATGCAACATGGTCGTTAATGACATCATTACCATTACCAAGTAATTGGTGAATTTTTTTTGCTGACGGAGTTACGCTGAGATATTGATCCCAGATCTCATTAAAAAGTGCGGTTACTTGCGCTGCCATGGTTTTTCCTCTTAATTATTGAGTGGTATTAATTCTAAATATGAATTTAAGGATATTAAGTAAATATTAGTGGTTATAACTCAGACAATTAACTTTACAGACAAAAGTATTGGTACAGATAAAATTAATAGCTGAAATAATAGCAGATAGCAAAATGGTCGGGAAAATAGCACAATGATATTTTGGTTGACAGCATCGGCCATCTACCAAAAATTTAGATTTGATCGATACTTTTAAAGAAGCAAGGACGACGTCCTGCTTGATGGTGAGATATATGTTTTTTTAATACGCTTGATAACATAGTTAAAACAAAATTACCGGATCATGATAGTACGGGAAGCTAGCAGTTGGCTCACTTCGGTGAATAGTGCTAATTTAGCACAAAACGTACGCAAAACGAACCTCTTCATAATAACAGTAATAAAAGGTGATATTAGTTGGAATAATTTCACGTCACAATTTAATTTAACCGTTTGTTATTCGTAAATTTTTCTATGTGGTTTAATTATTTTTTGCCATGGGAAGTCTCTCGCACCTAAACTGACAAAATCAGGGTTCAGTAAACTTTCTCGTTTATTATAACTTAAAGGATTAAACTCACTGTCAATAATATCACCGCCAGCTTGCTCTAAAATACACTGACTTGCCCCTGTATCCCATTCACCAGTCACACCTACACGTAAATAACAGTCAGCTCCACCTTCAGCGATAAGGCAGTTTTTTAATGAACAACTTCCTAAAGCCACGTAGTCATAATCATAGTCACTATTTAGATATTGCCCCATAAGTTCAAGTTGCTGACGACGGCTAATGGCGACTTTAATACGACGGTTTTCTTGATATTCTGCCACACGAATGGCATGGCTGGCTTGGCAGTTATCTTTGAAAGCACCTAGATTTTTTTGACCATAATACGTCAGGCAATGATCTGGCGCGTGAATAACACCCAGTGTTGGCCAACCATTTTCAACTAACGCTATATTTACGGCAAAGTCGCCACTACCAATGATAAATTCGCCCGTGCCATCAATGGGATCAAGTAACCAGTAACGAGACCAATTTTTTCGCTCACTTAACTGCACAGTCCCGACTTCTTCAGAAATAATAGGGATATCTGGTGTGAGTGTTCTAAGCTGATCCATTAAGATATCATTTGCTGCTATATCAGCACTGGTTACAGGGCTTTCATCAGCTTTGGTTTCTGCAGTATAGTTTCCCTGACGATAATATTTCATTACTTCTACGCCAGCTTTTTTTGCGCTTTCCAAAGCAATGTTTAGTAATCTATCTTGGCTCATCGTTATACCTCTATCTTCGTGCTTTAGTACTATACCCGTAATTATTCAAAATACTCGATTCAGAGTGCTTCTTTGATGGGGCTAAAAACGATTTATACGTCGTTATTGATTTTGAAAATGGAACAACCATTCACTACAATCAATGCCTTGCCTAAATCGTTTTTTTCTCCCACTGAAACATGTATTTTGAATGGTTACGGGTATATACCCATTCCAATCGTTAACCTTTACCCAATCAAATGATTTTTCTACTGAGTGATATTGCTTTGTATTGTTTATTCTAATGTACAAAAACTTACAAAAGATAAACAGTTTGTAGCACGTTAGCTTATATATTCTTAATCAAAAAACGTTATCATATTCCGATAAAATGGAGATATAACGATGAAATTAACCCTGAAATCTAGCTGGTTAGCGCAACGCCCTTACCTTATTGCTGCACTAATTACCCTTATTTTAGTGCTATGGATGGCTTCGGGACCGAGTGTTTCAGAGCAAAAGTCTGAGATAAAAGCACAAATTCCTAGTCACGATGAAAAGCAAATTACCGCACAAGTTAAAGTTGAAACACGACTTGGACAACATATTCATAAAACAATTGAGTTATATGGTCGTACTGAACCTGATCGTATTACGACATTAAAAGCAGAGGTACACGGAAAAATTATTGAGGTATTAGCGAAAAGAGGCTCAAAAGTTTCCAAAGGTGAAATTATTGCAAAAATTGCTTTAAATGATTTACCTGCTCAATTAACTCGTAGCCAAGCATTATTGAAGCAACGTGAAGTAGAGTACGAAGGTGCATTAAAGCTGAATAAACAAGGTTATCAAGGCAAGGTACATTTAGCACAGTCATATGCTGCACTTGAATCAGTTAACGCTGAAATACAGCGATTAGAATTAAATATTGCCCATACGGTAATCAAAGCGCCATTCACCGGTATTCTTAACACACGTTATGTTGAAGTTGGCGATTACGTTGCTTCAGGCGATGATATTGCCATGATTGCCGATTTAGACCCGCTTATCGTTCGAGCTCATGCCACCGAACAGCAGATCAGTCAGCTTTCTGTTGGCCAAGTGGCGCGAGTTAGTTTATTAAATGGTGAGCAGGCAGAAGGTGAACTTCGTTACATCGCCAGTGTTGGTAATGATGCGACCAATACCTTTAAAATTGAAGTGGCCATTGATAATAAAAAGGCGCGTTTATTTGCGGGATTAAGCAGTGAATTAACCATAGATTTAGCCAAAATGTCAGCGATTAAAATATCACCAGCACTGCTAGCACTAGATGAACAAGGTAATATTGGTGTTAAGTCTGTCAAAAATTCTATTGTTCATTTTACACCAATACAGATCATTAAAAGTGAAAATGATGGCGTATGGTTAACGGGTCTTGGCGAGAAAGCCGATATTATTGTTTTGGGACAAGGATTTGTGCGTGCAGGGGATAAAGTTGAGGCAATCTTTGATACACCAGAAGTTAGCACTGATGATAGTAAAGATAAGCAAGCTGCTTCTGTAGCCCTAACAGCACAACAATAGGAGCTATTATGTTAACGCTTATAGAAGCCGCATTGACGCGCACCCGCTCTGTTTTGATGTTGTTTGTACTACTGCTTATTTCTGGCGGAGTAACTTATAACAATATTGCTAAAGAAGCCAACCCTGACATTACCATTCCAATTATCTATGTTTCCATGATTCATGATGGTATTTCTCCTGAAGATGCCGAGCGAATGCTCGTAAGACCGATGGAAAATGAGCTGAAATCTATCGCTGGCATTAAAGAAATACGTTCAAATGCAGGAGAAGGTCATGCCTCTGTTACCTTAGAGTTTATAGCAGGACTTGATCCCAAAGAAGCGCTGGCAGATGTGCGTGATAAAGTGACTCTAGCTAAAGCTAAATTGCCTAATGAAACGGAAGAGCCTGTGGTAAATGAAGTCACCATGGCTAACCAAGAAGCAGCTCTTACCGTTGTTTTATCTGGATCAGTGACTGAGCGAGGTTTAATAACAATAGCGCGAAATGTCAAAGATAAAATTGAAGGCATGCAAGAGGTATTAGAAGTTGAGATTGGTGGTGACCGTGAAGATATGGTTGAAATCATTGTCGACCCTTTATTAATGGAAAGCTACGGGCTTGATCAAACCGACATTTACAATTTAGTTGAGCGTAACAATCGTTTAGTGCCAGCAGGAACTATGGATACTGGCAAAGGACGATTTGCTATCAAAGTACCTTCTGTTTTTGAAAATATCCAAGATTTACTTGAGCTACCGATTAAGGTTGATGGTGATCGAGTCATTACCTTTCAAGATGTATCAACAGTTCGTCGTGCGTATAAAGATCCCACCAGTTTTGCTCGGCTAAATGGTCACCGTTCTGTCTCGATAGAAGTCAAAAAACGCTCGGGTGAAAACCTGATTGATACGGTTGATAAAGTTAAAGAGATTGTTAATAAAAGTCGAGCTAAATGGCCACAACAAGTCAAAGTAGATTATGTTGGTGACCAATCAATCGAAATTAAAAATACGCTAACAGATCTACAGAACAATGTTTTTTCAGCGGTATTATTGGTTGTTATTGTTATTATCGCCGCCTTAGGTGGTCGCACAGCTCTACTGGTTGGTTTAGCCATTCCAGGGGCATTTTTAACCGGAATACTCGTTATCGCCTTAGCGGGAATGACAGTCAATATTGTTGTGTTATTTGGTTTGATCATGGCGGTAGGAATGCTAGTAGATGGCGCTATTGTTGTCACCGAGTTTGCTGATCGTCAGATGAATGAAGGTCAGAGCAAAACCGTGGCTTATGGCACTGCTGCTCGACGTATGGCATGGCCAATTATTGCTTCAACGGCAACCACCTTAGCAGCTTTTGCTCCCTTGATGTTTTGGCCAGGGATTATGGGTGAGTTCATGAAATACTTACCATTCACCCTTATTGCCGTTTTATCAGCCTCATTAGCGATGGCACTCATCTTTGTGCCGACGTTAGGCGCTGTTTTGGGGAAAGCTCGCGTTGTCAGCAGTAAAGAACAGCAACAAATAGAACACGCAGAAGCCGGCGAGTTCGATAAGTTATCTGGTTTTACCGGTCGATATATACGTGTGCTGACAACGGCGATTAAACATCCTTGGAAAATAGTTGCAGGCACCTTTGCGATATCTTTTATCGTGATGTGGCTCTATGGCGCATCAGATCTTGGTGTGAGTTTCTTTCCAGAAGTTGAACCACAAAGTGCGACTATGGTAGTGCGCTCTCACGGTGATTTATCCGTAAAAGAAAAAGATGTGATTATGCGTTCTATCGAAACGCGTATCTTACCGCTTGAGGAGATAGAAACTTTATATACTCGAACGGGTGGTAATAATCAAATAGGCACATTTAAATTAAACTTTGTCGATTGGCAGATAAGACGATCGGCAGATGACATCGTGGCCAATATTCATGAGCTCACAGATAATTTAGCTGGCGTAGAAATCGAAGTAAGAAAAAATGAAAATGGTCCGCAAAGTGGTAAGGATCTTAAACTTGAATTGAGCTCGCGTTTTCCTGAAGAACTCGATAAATCGGTGAAAATTATACGTGATGCGTTGCAGGCGTCAGGGAAATTCACTGATATTGAAGATACAGGCGCTAAACCAGGGATTGAATGGCAGCTTATTATTGATCGCAATAAAGCCGCAACTTATGGAGCTGATGCTGCATTAGTTGGCTCAAGTGTGCAAATGGTTACTAACGGTTTAAAGCTTGGTGAATACCGTCCTGATGATGTTGATGACGAACTAGATATTCGAGTTCGTTTTCCGGAAGAGAAACGTAATATAAGTCGATTAGATTCACTGCGCTTAAAAACAACGTCTGGTTTAGTACCTGTTGGCAGTTTTGTCGAACGTAAAGCTGCGCCTAAGGTCGATACTATTCGCCGTGTTGATGCTAAGCGAGTCGTGACTATACAGGCAAACTTAATTGCAGGTGCTCAATTATTAAATGAGTTACCTATTTTGCAAGCGCAATTACCGACACTTGGCTTGCATCCGTCGGTTGAGATTGCTGTTAAGGGACAAAATGAAGATCAGCAAGAATCGCAAGCGTTTCTAGTGAATGCTTTTGCTATCGCTCTTTTTGTGATGGCAATGATTTTAGTGACTCAATTTAATAGTTTTTATCAAGCGTTATTAATTTTAAGTGCGGTAATCTTCTCAACGGTAGGCGTGTTTCTAGCGCTGTTATTAGTTCAAAAACCGTTTGGTATTGTTATGGGCGGTATTGGTGTTATCTCGTTGGCGGGTATTGTAGTAAATAATAATATTGTGCTGATTGATACCTACAATGTTATGCGTAAAGAAGGTTATCCTGTCGTTGAAGCAATCTTGCGAACAGGTGCGCAGCGTTTACGACCTGTTATGTTAACCACAATAACTACAATTCTAGGCTTATTGCCTATGGTCTTGCAGGTCAATCTAGACTTCTTTGAGCGAACTATTGTTTTTGGTGCGCCGTCAACACAGTGGTGGACACAGCTGGCAACAGCTATCGCAGGTGGTTTAGCTTTTGCTACCGTTTTAACTTTAGTATTAACACCATGTCTATTGGTATTAAGGGATAAACGTAAAGAAGATAAACAGGTAAAGGCAACAAGAATTCTGCAAAAAGAAGCTCATCAAGTTAAGCAAGTTAAAGAAGTTAGTAGCGCTGCTTAGCTACTTTTTATAAGGCACAGATAACGTTTAACTTAGCGGGATTTTACTCTCGTTGAGTTATACCCATGGTATCTCAAAAGGCGTTTCTAATTCTAGCTGAGGCCTGCACTTTGAAGTAACATGGCTATATACGTTCTTTGCATAAATTATCTATTGATAATTATCTTAATCCTATTGGTATTAACACTATCTTGGCGTTAAAATTGCTTTACTATGGCTGTATTATGTAAATAAATTTCATAAATACAGCTTGCTTGCCGATATAAAGGGGTCAGCTGATTTAGCCTAGTTAGGATTGTTATGCGTATATTATTTTTCTTTGTTCTCAGTGTTATGTTTTTATTTGCCAGTTCTTCAGCATTTGCTTTTAAGAAAAACTTACAAGCAGTACAAATCTATACCGACAATCAATTGCTTGATTTAATTAAAGAGAACAAGCATTTAAGTCAAGTTGTGCTAGATGAATGTCAATTAGTGCAAGATATTGAAGCGCGTGCAAATAAATCTAAAATGCCTTCGTACCAATTTCTGTGGGGAGATATGTTGGCTTATGGTGTTTGTGTCAAAAAAGATATTCCGTTAGGACTGCATTATATGCATTTAGCCGCCGACCAAGGCTTAGCTGAAGGCTTAGAACAACTGGGACGTTATTATCATATTGGTAAATTTATGCAGGTAGATATTGACCGTGCGATTATTTATTTAAAAACAGCAGCGAGCTCAAACAACTTAGCTGCGCAAATACGACTGGCTGATATATACCAACAAGGTTACGGTAGCCCACTAGACTATCCTGCACTCTATTCTCAATTGCATCACTCTTTAACGGATGACAAAGCCTTACATAAAAAAATCAGTGGGTTATTGTCTAATCTTGCCAGCAAAATGCCAAATAAAGTAGTAGAACAAGCGAAAAGAACCAGTTATACAAATTAAGTCAAAGCGTTACATTGCTATAATAACTTTATGGTATACTTGCAAGTAGTTATCCTTAAATATTGACCCATTATAGTGACCTATAACGATCCACACGCTAAACGCGAAGCCAAAAAATATGAAAAGCCAGTCGCCTCACGCGAACTATTGCTATCAATCATCGAAAAATGCTCGCCACCACCAAGTTTTAAAAGCTTGGTCAAAACACTAAAGTACGATGAAGAGTATCAACTAATTGGTTTGAAGCGTCGTTTACGTGCGATGGAAAACAGTGGTCAGTTGATCTTTAATAAATTCAAACAATACGCCCTGCCGGAAAAAAATAGCCTGCTAAGCGGCAAAGTTATTGGCCATCGTGACGGTTTTGGTTTCTTTTCTCCAGATGATTCATCTATTACCGATAAAAGAGGCAAGGATTTTTATATTTCCTCACATGAAATGCAGCGTGTCTTTCATGGTGATATTGTCCAAGCTATTTTGGTTGACCGTACCGATCGTAAAGGCCGTAAAGAAGTCAAAATACTTGAAGTGATAGAACCACGAAAAGCACCTATTGTTGGTCGATTATATATTGACCATCATGTTTGTTCTGTTGTGTCAGAAGACAGTAAAATCAAACAAGAAGTATTAATTGATCCGCAAACCAAAATGGGTGCTAGGCACGGACAAATGGTAGTGGTTGAGTTAGTACAGCGACCGACTAAACGTTCTCATGCCATTGGTAAAGTGATTGAAGTCTTAGGGGATCATCTTGCCCCTGGAATGGAAATAGAAATAGCCTTACGTGCCCATGATTTACCGCACCAATTTTCACATACAGTCCAAGCCGAAGTGGCTAACATCGCTGATGAAGTTGAAGAATCATCTAAATTACCGCGTAAAGACTTACGTGATTTACCCTTGGTCACTATCGATGGCGATGATGCGAGAGATTTTGATGATGCTGTTTATTGTGAACCGAAAAAATCAGGTGGTTGGCGTTTATGGGTAGCTATCGCTGATGTGAGCTATTATGTCCAGCACGGCACAGCATTGGATGATGAAGCGATATCACGTGGTAACTCTGTGTATTTCCCGAGCCAAGTTATCCCTATGTTACCAGAGAAACTATCTAATGGTTTGTGTTCACTTAACCCTGATGTAGATCGTTTATGTATGGTTTGTGAAATGACCATTAGTGCGACTGGAAAACTATCGGGTAGTAAGTTTTACCCTGCAGTAATGCGCTCTCATGCCCGCTTTACCTATACTAAAGTTGCCGCTATTCTCGAAGGTGATGAAGCGCTTTGTCAGGAATATCAAACCTTAGTACCTGATTTAAAAAACCTTGAACATATGTATCACGCGCTAACAGATGCTCGTCTTAAACGTGGCGCTATCGCTTTTGAAACGCAAGAATCTATTTTTATCTTCAATGAAGATAAAAAAATTGCCAGTGTCGAAGCGCTTATTCGCAATGATGCCCATAAAATTATTGAAGAATGTATGATTATGGCCAATGTTGCGACGGCCAAATTTATTGAAAAACATGAAAAACCAGGGTTGTTCCGTGTTCATGATAAACCTAGCGAAGATAAGTACCGTAACTTCGTTACCTATTTAAATGAGCTTGGTCTTTCTCTGCCTTCAAAAGAAGCGCCGGAGCCAAGAGATTACGGTGATATTTTAGCGAAAGTTGCAGGTCGACCTGATCAAGAGCTGATTCAAACTATGCTGTTACGCTCAATGCGTCAAGCTGTTTACCAAAGTGACAATGAAGGGCACTTTGGTTTAGCACTGCCATCTTATAGCCATTTCACTTCACCTATTCGTCGTTATCCTGATTTGGTTGTACATCGAGTCATTAAAGCTATTTTAGAAAAACAAGCTAAAAATGCTGCGAACGAAGGTTTCTATGAATACTCTCTAGAGGAAGTTATTGAGCTAGGTGAGCATTGTTCTATGACCGAGAGACGAGCGGATGAAGCCACTCGTGATGTCGCTGATTGGCTCAAATGTGAGTTTATGCAAGACCATGTAGGTGATAATTTTACTGGAGTTATTTCAACAGTGACTAACTTTGGTATGTTTGTTCGCTTACAGGACTTACATATTGAAGGTTTAGTTCATATAACTTCTCTTGGTCGTGATTTTTATCATTTTGATGATGTTCGTATGTGCCTGACCGGTGAACATAGCGGCAAAAAGTATCGCGTTGGTGATGAAATTCGCGTGCAGGTGGCAGCAGTAAACCTTGATGAAAAGAAAATAGATTTACGACTTGAAGGCTCTGAGACTGAAAGTGAAACTCAAGGTAAGCCCAAAAGTAAAGAGAAGGGTAGGCGCTCAAATAACAAAACGCCAGAAGCAAAACCTGCAGATAGCTCAAGTAGAAAACCTAAAAGTACAAAAGGTAAATCTAAAGATAAACCTAAAGACAAACCGAAAGAAAAAAGTAAGGCGAAAAAGCGCAGTGCACGTAAAAAACGTCCTGGTAAAAATGCCCGTAAAAATTCGGAAAATAAGGCTTAAGTAGTCGCTATACCTAAGCGACCTGAAGATGCAAATTTTAGCTGGATTACTAAGCTTCAAGTAATTTGGCTATATACATGGCTTATTAGCCTCGTTGTTCATATTAATAGAGAAAGATCATGGCGAAAAATGAAGAGTTAGTTTTTGGTATTCATGCAGTTAATGCCTTAATTAACGTAGCACCGGAACGTTTTATTGAAATATGGCTATTAAAAGGTCGTGAAGATGACCGCATAATGCCGATTATTAATTTATCACGAAAATACGGTATTGGTTCGCAATTGGTAAGTCGTAAAGCGCTTGACGAAAAGAGTGAAGGTGAGCAACACCAAGGCGTAATTGCCCGCGTAAGACCTGGGAAAAGTTATACAGAAAATGACTTAGACGATATTATTCTCGCGGCAGAGAAAAAATCAATTGCACCATTTTTTCTTATTTTAGACGGTGTTACCGATCCCCATAATCTAGGTGCTTGTCTACGTAATGCTGATGCCGCTGGCGTACAAGCTATTATTGTTCCCAAGGATAATGCCGCACAAATTACGCCTACCGTACGTAAAGTTGCAGTAGGGGCAGTAGAAAGTGTGCCTTTAGTACAAGTAACTAACTTATCAAGAACAATGAAGCAGCTTCAAAAACAAGGTGTATGGATTGTTGGTACAGCAGGCGAGACAGATACGTGTTTGTATGATGTTAAACTTTCAGGGCCTATGGCTCTGGTTATGGGTGCTGAAGGGAAAGGAATGCGCCGATTAACCCGTGAAAATTGTGACCAGCTAGTAAAGCTTCCTATGGCAGGTAGTGTTTCTAGCTTGAATGTTTCAGTGGCAACGGGTATTTGTTTATTTGAAATGGTACGCCAACGTTCAATATAATGAAGGAATATTGAATTTAAAAATTTATTTATAAAAAAGGAATTTTAAAAATGAAAAAATTATATATCGCTTTAGTTTTACTGTTAGCCAGTGCACTTATAGCGCCAAAATTTATTGGTTCTGTCGTCGAATCAGAACGACAACGCGTACTTGATAAGCTTAATGAAACGGATGGCATTACCTTAACCACGAGTGAATATAACGCTGGTTGGTTCGGTGCTGATGTTGTGTCGGAAATGACAATCGCTTTAGAAGATAAAAACATTGCAGATGTTACTGTTCTCTTAGAAGAGACACTCTCTTTTGGTCCGGTAATAATCACAGAGCAAAGTTGGCACCTAGGTTTAGGATACTCCGAGGTAAAGTTTAAGTTTGCCGCGCTTGATGTTGATGACGACATAGTTAAAATCATTAATGAAAAACTACATGTTGGTGCTTTGCTTGGCTTTAATAAAGCGGTCACTACTTTTATTGCTACAGATAAAATTAGTTATCAAGATGTCGATGGCCTAATTGTGTCTGAACCAGCTTCTATGCAATTTACCTTAATTAATAATGAGCATATCAATGGTGACTTCTTTTGGGGAGGTCTGGAAGTTAATGGCCAAGATGAGCGTCTCGTTATCGACGCTGTTGGCATGTCCACTAAGCAAAAAGTTGTTAGCGGTGATTATCTTGCAGGGACGGCAATCTTAACAGGTGATGCTACTTTTAATGTCGCAGGACTTAATATTTATAACGGGAATAGTAAAGTTTTCTCTATAGCAGAAGCGATCTTAACCAGTGAGGTTTCATTAAATAAAGATTTATTAGCCCTTGCGTTAACTTATCAAGCTAAAGAAATCAGTGCTTCGGGACAATATTATAAAGAACCTAATATAGCGGTACTGTTAGATAATATTGATATTGATGCCTTACAAGAATTAAATACGGCTATGGCTGACTTGTCAGTAAATGCTTCAGGTGAATATGACGCTGAAGAAAGTCTCAAAGCGCTATCAGCAGTGGCAGAAAAAATACTGGCTAAAGATCCTAATTTGAAAATAACTGATTTAAGTGTTATCACCGAAGACGGTAAAGTTGCGACTGAATTTAACTTCAACATTAACAAAGATTTATTTGATAGTGCTAATTTAAATTCGATGGCTTTGATTACAGCAATAGAAGCTGATGCTAAAGGTAAGGCACCCATGGCATTTCTAAGTAAATTAGGTATGGCTCCTATGGTTGATAACTTTGTAGAACAAGGTTACTTAAACCGCGAAAATAATGAAATAACGGTTGAAGCCAAATATGTTCAAAGCCAATTAACGGTGAATGGTAAAGCCTTTCAGTTATAGCTTTCAAAACCAAATATAAAAAAGGCTTATTGTTTTAAACAATAAGCCTTTTTTATTAATCTAATTTTTTTGTAAGCTTGATTAGCTTATTTATAGTAGCTTAAACATTTCTCAACTTCGTTCTTAGAGCCCATAATAACTTCAACACGCTGATGGATGCTATTTGGTTCAATATCCATAATACGTCCTTCACTGGTCATTGCTAAACCACCCGCTTGTTCAAGTAAAAACGCCATTGGATTAGCTTCATACATTAAACGTAATTTGTATGGTTGCTCAGGTTTTCTGCTATCAGCAGGGTATGTGAAAATACCACCACGACATAAAACACGATGAATATCACCAACCATGGCAGCAATCCAACGCATATTGAAGTTTTTCTCACGTGGACCTGTGTCACCAGCAATTAAGTCACCAATGTAATTTTGCATAGGTGCTTGCCAAAAACGTTGATTTGACATGTTAACTGCAAACTCTTGTGTATCAGCAGGAACTTGTACATTTCGCTCTACCAATAAGAAGCCACCATGGGTTCTATCTAGTACATAAAAATGCGTGCCGCTACCTGTTGTCATTACTAACATAGTTGATGGGCCATAAAGCACATAACCAGCACATACTTGTTTGTCACCGGCTTGCTTGAACATGTCATCGTCACCAGCGGCAATGTCTTTAGGTGCTTCATGAATAGAGAAAATTGTACCAATCAATGAATTGATGTCTATGTTAGAACTACCATCGAGGGGATCAAAAGAAACAATATATTTTCCATTTTCATCACCAGCAACAGAGTGGTCTTCTTCTTCTGATGAAATCGCTTTAACGAAACCAGATTCAAGTAAAATATCTTTGAATAACTCATTGGCAACTACATCTAATTGTTTCTGAACTTCGCCTTGAATATTCTCATCAAGGGTTGAGCCCATTACGTCACCTAAGTGGCCTTGGCTAACACGAAACGAGATTTCTTTCGTTGCAGCTAAAATAGTTTTTATTAGTGAAATTAAATCAAGAGGTACATTGTCTTGACGTAAAGCTGGGGCTAGTCGTTGCATTAGGTTACCTAAGTTACTTTAAAGTGGTTGGCTAAGTTTGAATTAGTTTACTTGTTAATCAGTCTGCCATTATTATAGCAAGTTTGTGCTTTGCTTTAACATGGCTAACGCGATTAATTTAAGCCTAATACCAAGTCCATTAAGTTAGTTCCCACTCAGAGCTTGCCAGCGGTTTGAGAACA